>JADGCS010000079.1 GCA_015228875.1 Deltaproteobacteria bacterium
CTCACGTTTGCGGCATAACAGCCGGCATATACTTCGACAAGCTCAGTACAGGTCGCCGCATGGGGCGCAAAGCGCAAAACATGAAATCGTTCATGTTTGATCGCATTGCACTTGATATCTATCGGGGACGTGTTGCAAAACGTGGACAATAAAATCATGGGCCGAGAATAAAAGCTCCTTCTGCTTTTTGGTTTGGTAACAAACGGTCTTGGCTGTCTGGTTGTAGGCGAGACTCTTCAAAGTCACAGGCGGACGAAATCCATACTCCAGGAAGGATTGTGATTAATGGTTCGCAGGTGGAATAAAATAAAGGCGACAACCTTCATGTTTGTTTAATACACATCACACCGGCACAACAAAGCGGTGCCGGTTGGCCACCTCGGTCGGCGCCCCGCCTTCAAACTCAAATTCGGCAAGAGAGGCCTCCATGCCGGCTAAAATTGCAAAGGCCCGCGCCGGACTGTCTGCTTTTAATTCGAGCAGGATCTTTGCAACATCCGCGATACTGATTGCCGCCCCAGTCCCGTGTACATCGCGGTTGGGGCCGCCTTTTTTTCTGATATAAAGATCATTAAATCCCCTCAACTCGGAAGGAGGTGCAACCTTTTTGATCGCCTGTATAAATTGTCTGCGCCTTGCCACCTTTTCTACCTTAAGGTACTCTGTAAGCCCCGTTAATTGGGCCTTTACCGCCATTTCATGATCATCATCCGCTCTGAGGAAATGGCTGACTGATTCCAAAAATGGGATCAGGTGATCAACCTCGTGAAACATCTGGATCGTTGAGAGGCTTGTGAGGCTGTCGACGACATCCTGAAGGGTGTTCATCTCTTCGTAGACGTCCTTGAATCTTTCTTTGGTCCACGGAAAAACAGATTTAAACAATCTCCACAGTGTCCGTTTGAGGTTGCTGCCATAAGTGGCCACAAGCCTCGGCCACATCTTTTTAAATTCTTTCATCACGGCGGGGGCATGGACGTAACCGTGTTTTTTTCGGTAGTCTGCCAGTTGAGCACGCACCTCTGCATTGACGCCGGGGACATCCTCTGGAGACAGCGCCTTAAACATGAACTCAATTTCTATCTGATGGGTCCCGTCGCTGTTTTGCACCAGTTTCATCCTCTCAATCCCCACGGCCCTGCCGTCATGATACTGCCCCTGTTCATCCTCAAGTGGTTCATCATCAATAAAAGCGGGTAGTGTGATCTGGATGAGATCGGACTCTCTTTTAAGTTTAAATTCTTTGTTAAGGTCTGTGACATCCCTTGAATGCGTGTGCCCTGCCTTGACGAGGATGATCTCCTCCCTTGCCAGGAGTTTTTTCATCTCTTTTTTTGACGCCCTTGGGAGCATGGTCATGGGAAAATGCGAGGAAATCTTAAAACGCGCCTCGGGATTTTGCTTGAGCATCTCGTCAATAAAGGCCTCGACCAGTCTGATTTGAAAGACAGAGATATAAGGCTTTGCAGAATAAATGCTCCCATGATCCAGTCCATCCAGCGTGATCTCGTACACAGGGACATCGGTCCCGTCTTTTTTTACAAAGCGCACCTCTTCAAAGGCCTGCATATATATTGGACAGACCTTGGCGTGTCGCCTCATAAACGGCACGGTATCGGCCTCGTGATAATTAATCAGGCACTCCCACCTTTTTGTATTTTTTTTATCGCCCGGTTGCGAGCACCAGAATGTTTGAAAGACCTGCGTGTTTTTTACCTCATCAAACCGCATGTACTCCGCACCCCGCCCTTCGAGCTGATACCCTGCGCCGTTTCTTCCCTTGGCGACCCTTACATTTAGGGTCTCTGGCGTTGCCCCGTTTTTTTCGTCATGGTGAATGACATCATGCATCACACGCATGGTCTTTTGGGGGGTGAGGACATTTTCCGCACCATTGCCGGCATCGAGCATCTCTTCGTAGATGGGAAAATATCTGTGCACAAACGCCTGATACCCAAAACTCAAGGTATTGAGGGAACCAAAGGCGTGCGCACTGCTGTGGTTTCCCCTGGCATACCCCATCACCGCCAGGGCCTGTCTCTTGATAATGGTGTCGATGTATGTGGCCTCTCTGACACTGGGTGTCTCGGTGGCATCACCCAGTATCTGCAGACCGCACAGGTCTTTTCTGCTGACAGCTTGTCTTGCAGAACGAAGGAGCGCATCCAGATGGGCCGGTGCAGTGAGCAGACTGATCGCGGTGCGATTGGAAACGGGAAACCTGTCAATGATGGGATTTTTAAAAACAGTACGCGGTCCCAGATGTTCGAGGTGCAGATCCGAAACCACAATCTGACTGGCATGGCCCGAACTGTATGCTCCAGAACCGACGGGCGTACCCACTATGGCGCGCATGATAGTCATGACGTTTAAAATCCTTTCTGTAAAAAAATCTTTCCACGTTGATACATATTGTGCAAGTAAATCGTGATTTGGGGCATGATGTTGTGTGTTATTTTTAAGACTTGGTTATGATTGGTGAATTTTAACAGACCCGCCAAAATGGGGACGTACTGACTGGTTGATTGATTATTTGACCCTGTCCCTTTAACGGTGTTACAATCGTGTGTAGAGTTTACACATAAGGAGACTTATGCCAACCAATCTTGCCATTGACGACACCCTCCTCAGGCGTGCCTTAAAGCTCGGTCAATTAAAAACAAAAAAGGAAACAGTCACAGAGGCCCTTAAAGAATTTATTGAACGGCGCGAACAAAAAAAAATCATAAAAAATCTTGGCTCGATCAGATTTAGGGAAGACTGGAATTACAAGAGGGACAGAAACTCAAGATGAATATCATTGTCGATACCTGTGTCTGGTCACTTGTCTTAAGAAGAAAAGTATTTGATCCCGATAACCCATGGGCAAGTGCTTTTCTTGCGCATCTTGACAGGGGCGATGGCCTTCATCTGGTCGGCAACATATTGCAAGAGCTCCTTGATGGAGTCAGGTCACAAACTGATTTTAATCGTCTGGTTGATATCTTAAAACCCTTTCCCCTCATCAAATTGACACGAGACACCTATATCCTGGCCGCGCAACTCAGAAATGACTGCCAAAAAAAGGGCGTTCATGCGAGCCCGACGGATTTTTTGATCGCAGCCACAGGAATAGAACACGGCTATCCCCTGCTCACATCCGACAAGGATTTTACAAGGATCTCAAAGCACAGTGATCTGATGATTTGTGTGCCATAAAAAAACATGCAGGGGACATGTCCTTGTTTTATAAAACACATCCAAACCGATCTCAAACATAAAGTATCCTGACCCCATGGCACGCATAGGGGCTGCTTACACAAGAGGCGAGGCCCCTCAAAACAGCATCGGGTCTTTTACTGCCTGCGCCTCTTTGGATTCAAACTTGAGCCCAAAATGTGCGTAGGCCTTTTTGGTGGCCATGCGGCCGCGCGGCGAACGGATGAGAAATCCCTCTTGAATAAGATAGGGCTCGTATACGTCTTCGAGCGTGTCCTTTTGCTCACTGACCGATGCGGCCAGGGACTCGATGCCCACCGGGCCCCCGCTGTGCTGGTGAATGATGATCTCTAAAAGTTTGCGGTCCATCGGATCAAAGCCCATCTCATCGACCTCCAACATTTCGAGCCCGCGCTTGGCACAGTCCAGATCGATTTTGCCGTTGTTTTTAACATCGGCATAATCCCTCACCCTCTTTAAAAGCCGATTTGAAATACGCGGTGTCCCGCGTGAGCGACGGGCGATCTCTTTTGCCCCATCATCACTCACAGGGACATTAAGGATACGAGCGGACCTTTTGACAACCTGTGTGAGTTCCGCGCAATCGTAATAGTTAAGCCGCTCCACAATCCCAAACCTGTCTCTTAAGGGAGAGGTGAGAAGCCCCGCCCTTGTGGTCGCCGAGACAAGGGTAAACCGTGGCAGGTCTATCTTGATCGTTTTGGCGCTCGGTCCCTGACCAATGATGATGTCGAGCTGATAGTCTTCCATCGCGGGGTAAAGGATTTCTTCGAGTTGAGGATTGAGGCGATGGATCTCATCGATAAAAAGCACATCGCCTTTTTCGAGTCCCGTGAGTATGGCAGCCAGGTCCCCCGCCTTTTCGATCACAGCACCCGACGTCACGCGGATCGGCGCGCCCATCTCGTTTGCGATAATGTGGGCAAGGCTTGTTTTACCTATGCCCGGAGGGCCGCAGAACAGGCAGTGATCAAGGCTCTCACCCCTGTCCCTCGCGGCCTTTAAAAAGATGGTCATCTTTTCCTTGATTTTTTTTTGGCCGATGTATTCGCCCAGATTTTTTGGTCTGAGATTGTTTTCGAACGAGATTTCTTCTTCTCTTTCGTAAGAGGGGTCGATGTCTTTGAGTTGTCGCGTCATGTGAGGTCCTTACTTTTTGAGAACCAGCAGGGATTTTTTTATGAGGCTCTGCACGGTATCACCCTGCTCAAGGGTGATGTCGTTCACAGCCCTCCGTGCCTGAAAAAGGGGGTACCCGAGATTGATCAGTGCGCTGGTCACGTCACTGATACGTGCATCCGGCACAGGGGCATCATTGGCGGCACCCGTACTGTGCAGGGTGACATCCACCCTGAATTTGTCCTTGAGTTCCACAATCAGCCTTTCGCCAGTTTTTTTGCCTATCCCGCTGATACGTGTGAGGGTTGGCAAGTCCTCATCGATGATCGCCCTTAAGAGTTCCTGTAATGGCAGGGCCGAAATAACTGTGAGCCCAAGTTTGGGACCAATGCCAGATACGGAGATTAATTTTTGAAAAATTTCTTTTTCACGGACTGTTTTAAATCCAAAAAGCTGAAAGGCATTTTCGCTGACGTGTGTGTAAATCTCAAGGGTGATCTCTACCCCTGTTTCTGTGAGCGCCAATAAATAATTTTTTGGACAAAGCACCTCGTACCCCACACCACCAACATCAACGATGAGGGAATTTTGATTCACACGATATAATCTGCCTGATAGATAACCGATCATAATTGTGAATGATGTCACGAGACACTCGCAACACCATAACCTCAACGATAAAAACTGGCCTTTTTTAAAATCTCTTTGGCGTCGCTCAACCTTGTTTTAGCTAGACCGGAAGGATTTGTCAGCTGATTAAACGAGTGAGCATGACAAAGGGCGACACCCAGGGCATCACTGGCATTTTCTTCTGGAACATCGTTAAGCCCAAGGAGTTTCATGACCATGTACTGCATTTGAGATTTTGTGGCACCGCCATACCCTGTCACCGCCTTTTTAACCTCCAATGGGGCGTATTCAAAAACCTTTAATCCAGAAATGGCGCCGCTTAATATGGCAACCCCCCTCACCTCTCCCAGTTTTTGAATGGACTTTGGATTTTTATGGTAAAAAATATTTTCGACCGCAATCACTTCGGGTTGATAGGCCGCAATAATGTTTTGGATCTCCTTGTACAGACAAACCAGCCTGTCGGCATAAGAAGTTTTTTCTCTTAAATAAAATGTCCCATTCTCGATATGAGTATTGCGCTGTCCTGATTTTTTTATAAGACCAAAGCCCGTGATCTGGCTTCCGGGATCAATGCCAAGTATCAGCATTTGCAAGTTATACGATATTCCCCAAAAAAAAAACACCAAATAAGTGACATTGTTATTATTTTACTGTAATGTGCCCCGCAAGTTACTAACTTGACTTTGACGCGATTGGGTTCTTCCGTTATGCGAGGAATGCGCCCGCGTTCTGTCAACTTTGAAATTCCTGGATATAAATTATTTAGACCGCATCACCACAATTAAAACTTGCACTGGAGACAAAGCCTCGTCTCTCAAAGTGGCAGCTTTTGTTGCTGCCTGCGCTTTTGAGAGATGCCGCATTTGTGACAGTGGTCAGTTTTAAGAAAACCAAACTTAAGGAACCAACCTATGAAAACAAAACTCCTGACTTTAGTTTTTTTATCATGTCTGCTCATCTGCCCGGCCCTCTCAAAGGCCAAGGTGCTGGCAACCTTAAACGGCCAGGAAATCACAGAAGAAGAGGTAGACAAAGTCGCCACACCCCGTATGACAAAAATACTCTCCCAGATGTTCGACATCAAACGTGAAGTCATCGACCAGATGATCGAAGAAAGGCTCTTGACCGCCGATGCACAAAAACAGGGGCTGACCATCGACAGTCTTAGAAGCAAGATACTCAGTGACGCCAAGGCCGTCACCGAAGACGAGGCCCGCTCCATCTACCAGCTTCAAAAAGAGAGATACCAGGGCAAAGAATTCGACGAGATCAAGCTGCAGCTTATGGCCCAGTTATCAGAGCAGAAAAAGCAGATGGCTATGGGCGATTATATCGACAATTTAAAAAAGCAGGCCCAGATAAAAATCAACCTCGAAAGGCCCAGGGCAAAGGTCTCTGTTGATGACGACCCCAGTCAGGGTGGTCCAACAACCGCACCGGTCACTCTGATCGAGTTCACCGAGTATCAATGCCCGTTCTGCAAACGTGCCAGGGCCACAATCAAACAGATCCTTGATACCTATGGCGACAAGGTCCACTACGTCATCCGAGACTTCCCGCTCAGTTTTCATAATCAGGCAAAGGACGCTGCCAACGCGGCCCAGTGCGCCGGTGACCAAGGCAAGTATTGGGAATTCAGTGATGAGCTCTGGAAGATCCAGGGTCAACAGACCACAGAGGCCCTGACCAAAATCGCAACAGACATTGGTCTTAATCTCGAAAAATTCAACAGCTGTGTTTCGAGCCAAAAATACTACGCCGAGATCGACAAAGATCAGGATGACGGTGTGGTGGCGGGTGTCACTGGAACCCCTGCGTATTTTATTAATGGGCTCTTTCTCTCCGGCGCGCAGCCCTTTAACAATTTTAAAAGTCTGATCGACGAAGAACTGGCAAAGTAATTCTGATTTGCAAGGGGTGCGTCCCCGCTCGGTTGACTTTGAAATTTCTATGAATCAAGTTACTAACTTGACTTTGACGCGGTTGAATTCCTCCGTCATGCGAGAAATGCACCCGCGCTCTGTCGACTTTGAAATTCCTAGACATAAATATAGGCCTGTTGAGTGGTATAACCCGCATCTCATTTAACACTGACGGGGTTCTCAACAGGCCTTTTTTAACTTTGGGGGATGCAGGATGGCTGCCCCGGTATGCCCCATACCACTGTGAAAAAAAAGCTGATCTTCGTTGGCATCATTGCCCTGATTATTTTGTCCCTTGATCACCTCACCAAGTGGTTCATTGTCCACAACGTGGCCCTTGGCGGTCACATCACGGTTATCCCTCATTTCTTCGATATTATCCACGGCCGTAACACAGGTGCCGCGTTTGGTTTTTTAAGTGACTGGCACTCACCTTTAAAAAACTGGTTCTTTTACGCCGTGGGGCTTGTCGCCCTGGTGTTTTTGTACTATTATATAAAGGTGGTTGCTGCCAAGGACGCCCTCTCTCTCATAGCACTCGCGTTTATTCTGGGAGGCGCTCTGGGTAACGTTTTGGACCGGATCATCAGGGGTTCTGTTGTGGATTTTCTCTCGTTGCATTATTACGACCACGTCTGGAATCCAAGCCTCTTTGGTTTTAATTTTGCAATCCCCCTCACATGGCCCGCATTTAATGTTGCAGATGCAGCGATCACAACGGCGGTGGTTTTGCTTGTCATACAAAGTTTCAGGGCAACAGGCACAACAGCAAAGAACGCAGATACCAAGGGTTAGTCAGAGTCTGTCGGGAAAGCCCCTGTTTTGCAGGCTTGTGCTGAGTCATGAGGTACTCACCCATGTTTCCTTTTATCATCAACAAGGGCGTATTTGTCATCCCTGCATTTTTTTTCATGGTCATGCTGGGGGTCCTCTGTGCGACCTTTTATCTTTATTTCAGGGCAAAAAAAATGGGGTTCTCTCAGGTTGTGGCCCTTGACGTCGGGATTGTCGGTGCGATCTTTGGTATCCTGGGATCAAGGGTCTTTCATGTTTTTTTTGAGGCCTTCTGGTTTTACAAGGAAGACCCCTTAAGGTTTTTTGAGTTCTGGCGGGGAGGGTTTGTATCGTTTGGGGCCTACATTGGCGGTGTGGCAGCCATACTCACTTACCTTAAACTGCGCAGGCTCCCGGTGTTTAAATATGCCGACTTTATCGCCCTCTCTGTGCCGTTTCTCATTCTCTTTATCCGCATTGGCTGCCTTGGTGCCGGCTGCTGTTTTGGAAAACAAACCGATTTTTTTATTCACCTTGTTTTTACAGACCCCCACTCAGATGCAGGGTCCAAGTTCCCTGCCGCTCACCTGCACGCAACACAAATTTACGACATGATCAACGCCCTCGTTTGTTTTACCGTTGTGCACTGGCGTTACCATCGAAAAAAATTTGATGGCGAAATCATGCTGCTGCTGTACATCACCTATTCTTTTTTGAGAGGTTTAATAGAATGCCTGCGCGGTGACCTGGACAGGGGTGTCTACTTTGACGGGGCGGTCTCTACGGGACAAATCACGGGCGCGGTCTTGATCATCCTGTGCAGCGCGCTTTACGTTTATTTGTTAAAAAAGAGTAAGGGCCCTTTTCAACCAGGACCTGCCTCATAACCCGCATAAAGATGAAAACACTACGCGGGGTGCATTGCGATCGGACATGAATGACTTCATGTCCGGCGCTATGCGCCAGACCCCGACGCGTAGAAAAAAACCTTCTAAGGTTCAAATGACCCAAACCCTCGCTCAAAAAAGGCTCGTTCAGGCGCTTGTTGTTTGGATACTGGTGATCGTGGGCATCAGGATCTTCTCCCTTTTTGACAGCATCCCCTTTGTTTACGAAAATCTCTCGACGTTTATTGCGATCCTTTTAATCTACCCGCCTGTCCTTTTAAGTTTAAAGGACAAGACGCGCATAGAGTACTGGCGGCTGGACCTCTTATCCTTAAAAACGGGGCTTAAGTTTTTTTTAATTGCCTCGCTTGTGGTCTTTCCGTGCGCTTTTTTGGTTAATCACTTTTATCAACGCATTGCGTTTGGCAATATTTATCACGCTGGTTCGTCAGCCATCTGGCCCTATTACATGTTTATGCAGCTCTGTTTAATCGCATTCCCCGAGGAGTTTTTTTTCAGGGGGTATCTGCAGGGTGTTTTTAACGGGGTCTTTGTCAAACGGCGCCCTGTTTTTTCAACACCTTTTGGATGGGGCCCCGTTATGGTCTCGGCGATCTTTGCGCTCTCGCACAGCCTGATCACGTTACAGTGGTGGCACGGTTTTATTTTTTTCCCAAGCCTTTGCTTTGCGTGGCTTAAAGAAAAAACGGGCACCATCTGGGCCCCGATCCTGTTTCACTGGTGCTGCAACCTTTTTGCGTACTGGGTGGTAATTCATTATTGACAAAACCACCGTGTGGATTATGTTATTATGGTCTTCAAAGGGGTTTGCCACAAATGTCATAAAAAAAAATAGGAGGATCCCATGGGAGTACTCGTCGGAAAACAAGCACCAGATTTTAAGGCCAGCGCCGTTATTAATGGCGACATCAAGGCAGACTATAATCTTTCACAGTTTAAGGGTAAAAAATATGTCCTGCTCTTCTTTTATCCCTTGGACTTCACCTTTGTCTGCCCTACAGAGCTGCATGCCTTTCAGGAAAAACTCAAACAGTTCGAAGAAAAAAATGTGCAGGTCATCGGCTGCTCCGTTGACTCTCATTATTCCCACCTTGCATGGACCAACACACCCAAAAAAAACGGTGGCATTCAAGGTGTCACCTACCCCCTTGTCTCCGATCTCAATAAAACAATTGCGCGTGATTACGATGTCCTTATCGATGGCGCAGGCATTGCTTTAAGGGGACTCTTTTTGATTGACAAAGAAGGTGTTGTGCGCCACCAAGTTGTCAACGACCTTCCCTTGGGACGCAATACCGATGAGGCCCTGCGCATGGTAGATGCCCTGCAGTTTTTTGAAAAACACGGCGAAGTCTGTCCCGCTAACTGGACCGAGGGCAAACAAACCATGAAACCGGACAGCACCGGCCTTAAAAAATATTTTGCTTAGATCACAAACATCAAAATCAGGAGAATATATATGAAACACGAATTACCCCCCTTACCATACGAACTCAATGCCTTGAGTCCCCATATTTCAAAAGAAACACTTGAGTATCATTACGGCAAACACCACAGCACCTATGTGACCAACCTTAACAACCTGATCAAAGGCACGCCCTTTGCAAATCTTTCACTCGAAGAAATTATTAATAAATCAGAGGCAGGGATCTTTAACAACGCCGCTCAGGTTTTTAATCACACATTTTACTGGAGCTGCCTTTCACCAAAAGGCGGAGGACAGCCCAAGGGTAAAATTGCCGAACTGATCAACAAGAGTTTTGGGTCCTTTGAAAATTTTAAAGAAAAAATTTCAACGGCCGCTGTAACAAATTTTGGTTCGGGCTGGACATGGCTTGTTAAAAACGATGACGGCACCCTTTCGATAAAAAATACCAGCAACGCGGACACACCCATAAAGCACGGCTTAAAGCCGGTTCTCACGATAGACGTCTGGGAACACGCCTACTACGTAGATTACCGCAACGCGCGGCCCAAATACGTAGATGCGTTCTGGAACGTGGTCAATTGGGACTTTGCCAATAAAAATTTGTAAGACACCCTTTACGTCTTCATCGTTGCTGGGGTTGCTCGCAAGCGACCCCTGCTGCTTGCGAAAAAATGAAAAAAACAAGCTGGATCCTTGTCCTTTTGAGTGGAGTTCTTAGTTTTTTCATTCACCCGATCATCATTGCCGGATACCAGTTTCCAGACATGAGTCTTCTTGTCTGGATCTTTCTGGTCCCGCTGATACTGGCCTCACAAATTAATGCGCCACTAACTGTCAAAAAAATATTCTGCATCGGCTTGTTTTTTTCTGCAGTGGGACATTACGGTCTCATTTACTGGCTCATCACAGCCATGAGAAGTTTTGGCGGTATGAATTTTTTTGAGGCCTTTGGAGTGCTGACAGCGCAGGTTGTCCTGTTCGGTTCGATCTTTGCCTTTTTTTTCACGCTCGCAGTCTGGGTTCGGGACAAGACGAAGTTGCCTTACTTTTTGATCATTCCAGTTTTTTTAACCTTAAGGGATTTTACCCTGCATTTTTTCCCTTTTGGTGGCTACCCTTGGGGCATCCCGCCCTATTCGCAGGGAGAGTGGCTCTCCTGTTTTCAGTGGATCGATCACACGGGGCCACTTGGCTTAAGCTTTTTGATTTACCTGGTTAACGCGCTCTGTGCCGATGCCATCACATGCCGCCTTAACGCAAAAAAAACAACACCCGCCCTCGTTGCGATCACAGCAGCCATCCCCGTTTTGATGGCACTCTCTTTTTTCTGTTCCTCTCTCTCTCTGAAACACTATCACGCAAACAAGAAGTTTATAAAAAATATCAGAGTCGCGCTCATACAGGCCAATATCCCACAGGACACAAAATGGAATCCCAAACTTGCCGGCAGAATACTTGATAAACATGTGGCCCTCACCGACAGGGCCCTTGACGAAAATGCCGAACTCGTGCTGTGGTCCGAAACTGCTTACCCCTACGGCCTTGTCGAAAACAAAATGGATTCCATCAAATTTCTGGACCGCGATTCGTTTAAAGCGCCACTTCTTGTCGGTTCGATCATCAAGGAAAGAAAAAATAATCAAACACTCATTTTTAACAGCGCTGTCCATGTGGGCACAGACGCTGCGATAAAAACACACTACAAAAAAATGCACCTTGTCCCCTTTGGTGAGTATCTGCCATTTGCAGAATATCTCGACTTTATGCAAACCCTCACACAAGGCGTGGGATTTTTTTCACCGGGAAATGAATACATCATGTTCGACATCCTGTCTACCCGCCTTGCCCCCCTCATCTGCATAGAGGACATCTTTACCACATACGGGCGACGCTTTAAAAACATGGGCGCCGACGTCCTGGTCAACTTTACCAACGATGCGTGGTACGGCGCATCAGGCATGCAACTGCAGCACCTCGCCTACACACAGATGCGCGCTTTGGAGAACAGACTACCGCTCATCAGGGCCACCAACAACGGCTACACGGCCGTGATCGACGCTACTGGCAAAGTCACCCAGACCTTCCCGCAATACACCGAAGGTTATCTTTTGCACGATCTTGTCATCGAAAAAGGTGATTCTTTTTATTCCAGACACGGTGACCGCTGGCTGGCATTTATCGTCCTCTCAGCAGCCGCGCTGTTCTTATACGGATTGTGGAAACACAGATAGCACTGGTCATCCGTCTTATACTCACCAACACAAATCTTATCTTTTAGACAGCCCGCATAAATCGTGATCCTTTCTCCTTTATATCCTTCGATAAATACCACACAATTTTTGGTGAAAGGTCGTTGCCTATGCCAGAGATTACAAATGAAAAAGGATTTTTTGAGGATGTCTTTGATACAACGTATTCATGGTGGTCACAAAAATTTCAAGTTACTAACTTGAATTTGACGCGATTGAGTTTCCCCGTCATGCCGGGAATGCACCCGCGCTCTGTCAACTTTGAAATTCCTGGACATGAACAGTCCGCCCAATCTGCAGGTGAGGCTCTCAACACCGCCGTAGAATACTGGACACCTCCCGTAAAGACCGCCATGGATTACTGGACCCCACGTGTTCAGGCATCACTCCACACATCGTGGCACTACTGGGAACCCAGGCTCGAAAAAACTGCGGCATGGGTTGATGATGTCGTTCTTGGCGCCATAAGAAAACCGGTCAACTATCTTCGAAAAAATTACGGAGACAAAATAGCGGCACAGTATCTGCACTTTATTAATTTTTACGAACCGAAACTGGAACGGCTTGCAAAATGGACAGAAGACGAAAACGCACTCATGCAAAAATACTGGACACCAAAAATTGACCTCAAGAAAAAAATATTTGCCAGTTACTGGAAAAATAGCACGCCAAATCTGTATCAGTTTTTTTCTGACTCCTGGCAGTCCTTGCAAACAGGCGTCCACCTTCCGGTACTCCTCTACGACATGTATCAAACATGGACCCTTGAAAATCTAAGCGATCTTAAAAAATCCATCGGGGAAAAAAATCATGCAGGCCCCTTGGACAACAACATCGACGTCATGGAATACATGATGAAATACAGCACAGACAATGACCTGACTGCTAGGATCAACAGGCTCTTTGACGACGTCCTGCCCCATTCGTGTAACCCAGCGCTCAGGCCCTACTACAAGCTCAGCGTCCTCGACTCGGATATCCCCAACGCCTTTAATACGGGGACCACAATTTAAGTCTCAAGTGAAATGGCACGGCTGCTTAATGACAACGAACTGCGTGCCATCATTGCCCACGAGATGGCGCACGGGGACAAGGTGCATGGAATAAAAAACCTCACCAAAATTTTAAAATCGCTTGGTCTTCATGCATCGGAGCTCATGGCCGAAGAGGCCGTGTGGTTTTTGACGGGAGAAGTGGGACCGACATTAAAAAAAGTGACCGCCGAGGGCAATCTCACAGCAATTATAGAGGGCAACGCGAACCAAACCCCGGAACTCGAAATCGAGGCCGACAGGGGTGGCACAGAAATACTGCTCAAAGGGGGATTTAATTCAGGGCATCTGATCAGCGCACTGATGAAACTTCACGGCGAAGTCCCCTCCTCGGCCAGTGAAGAAAAAGACGCGCTCAGCAAACACCCAGAACTTTCTGTAAGGGTCTCTGCAATCAAAGAGGCAGCGGGGATCAGCGAATAACCTGAGTTTGACTACCCCCTTCAAGGTTCAACAGCCGCGGCCCGGTTTTTCAATTCAGTGGTAATATCATCCAAAAAGCGACGTGCAACGGAGAGATCGGGGTTGATTTCGACGGCCTGTATAAGATGAGGGACAGCCTCCGTTAATTTATCCTGTGAGGCCAGTGCCGCAGCAAGGTTAAGACGCGTTATCGCGCTGTCGGGATTAATCGCAAGGGCCTGTTTAAATTCGTCCTCTGCCTTTTTAAAGTTTCCCGCCACACCATAATCAATAGCCAAGGCATCGTGAACCCATGCAACGGCCCCCCAAGGCTGCAACACTGTCTCTGGTCTGGCCTTGGTGGAAACCTCTGCGCCCTTTAAAAATCCCCAGTGCCGAGGCGGCAAAAATTCTTCACCGTTGTTAAGATAGACACTCAGACCATTATCAAGCGGTAGGACAAGACCCACATGCCCCTCTTCGGCGTCTAAGACCATGTTTAATGTGCCCGCCATAAATCCATCGACACCCACAGTTTTTAGAAGATGCAACCCGATAAGACTGATGCTGACACAATTCCAGTACCTGTCTTTGCCCATATTGTCGGCATCAAAAAAGTCTCTGACCTTGTTTGTTTCGACAGAAAAAGCCGCGTCCTGTTTTTCAATTCTTAAAAAGTCAATGAGGACAACGGCCGAATACAAGAGCGTTAATTCTTGATCTGTACAGCCTGACAAAAAAGTTTTAACATCATGACCTGCCCGCTCCCAGTCAGGGGCAAAACAATAAAATCCAATTTTGTTAATGATAAAATCACTTTTTAAGTCAATGCGTTCTGTTGTGTCTTTAAAGTACTTCTTGAATCTACTCTCCAGGGCAGCAACCGCCGTGGTCGCTGCAGCGTTTAAGGCGGTCCTTCCGTGAGGGCGACCTTCGAGACTCATAGCATGGTGAATCAGCCGGCCCTCGCTCCATGCCCTTTGTGCCGCAATCAGCGGATCGTTGCCATATTTGTCCAACGTGAATGCATCGAAAACTGCAGGTTCGGCCACCGGACATGCCCCGAGGTTTTTTTCGGATATAGGAGTGGCACCCGGATACTCAATCGAGCACTGGGAAGACTTTTGAACATCTGTTGGGAGGGGATCAGCCATGATAAACTCCGCTCCCATCAGATGGACATCGCGTAATAATGTCAAGAGATTCTTACAATCTTACAATCACGAAAGAAAATATGAAAAGGTGCCATGTACCCCATAATCATCGCATGATCCGGGCATGTGGCACCTATGGCTTGATATTTTAATATCTAGGAATTTCAAAGTTAACAGAACGCGGGTGCATTCCTCGCATAACGGAAGAACTCAATCGCGTCAAAGTCAAGTTCGTAACTTGTGCCAGATTGATTCTGCTCACGCCTTAGCCCGCTCATTAAGGGCCGAGTTAATTTTATTTTTTGCAAACAGCATCAAAATAAAGGCAATGATCGATAACACAACCAGGATCCCAAAAAAACGGCTGTGCGGCATGGCCTCCCAATACCCACCCAGAAAACCAGAGAGATATTTTCCGATGGCCGTCGCGGCAAACCAGCAACCCATCATCAGACCACGCATGCGGGGTGGTGAGAGTTTGTTTGCCAGGGAGAGACCCATGGGGCTCAAGCAGATTTCGGCAAGCGTGATCACCGCGTAAGTTGTGACCAGCCACAGGATGGAGGTCTTGCCCGTATCGCCACCCGAGAGCGCGGCGCCTGTCATGATAGAAAACGCAAGGGCCGTGAGCAGCATACCAAAAGCGAGCTTGGATGGTGTGCTGGGCTCCTTGTTTTTATTTCTTAACAAGGACCAGACCCAGACCAAAATGGGGGTAAAAACAACAATAAAAAAAGGATTCACGGCCTGAAAGAGTTCGGGCTTAAGTGTTGTGTTTGTGTTGTCACGGGCCCAAAACGTCAGCGTGAGCCCGTTTTGATAAAATGCGAGCCAGAAAATAATGACAATGCCGTAAATAATAAAAAGGCTCATGATACCATTTTTTTCCTGCGATTGAGTCAACTGCGCGGTGTTTGCCTGCGCGGTTTTTCCAGTAGCCGCCACCATGGTGAGATATTTGCTAAAGATGATAAAAATACCCAGTGAGACAACCATCCCCAGAGAAGCCGCTATAAAGGCATAGCTCCAGCCAAAATGACTTCTCATGTAGGCCGCAACAAGCGGCGCAAAAAACGCGCCTATGTTGATCCCCATGTAAAAAATCTGATAACCCGAATCCTTTTTTGAATCGCCCTCGCTGTAAAGATTGCCAAGCATGGTCGAGATATTGGGTTTAAGAAAACAGCTTCCAAAAACCACCACCAGGAGCGCCAAATAAAAGAAATACAGGTTGTCAACGGTCAGCATGACGTAACCCAAACCCATTAAAACGGCGCCAAGAATAATTGATTTGCTGTAACCGAGCCACTTGTCCGCAACAAAACCTCCCAGAATCGGCGTAAAATATGAGAGTGCGAGAAAGATCCCGTAAACCTGCCCGATCACAGGTTTTGAAAGATGAAAATGTTCATCCATGTACAGGGTCAACAGTGAAAGCATGGTGTAATAACCAAAGCGCTCCCACATCTCGGTAAAGAAAAGAACAGCAAGACCTTTGGGGTGATTTTTCCACATAATGATTGCTCCTATTAACTTTCCTGCATAAACGGATATTTGTAATCGGTTACTGGCACAAAGTTTTCTTTGATGGTTCTAAAATTGGTCCATCTCAGTAGATTGAACATGCTGCCGGCTTTATCGTTTGTTCCAGAAGCCCTGGCACCTCCAAAGGGCTGTTGTCCTACAACTGCGCCCGTTGGCTTGTCATTGATATAAAAATTTCCTGCTGCGTGTTCGAGCTTTTGTGTCAGACTGTGAATGACGTGCCGATCTCTGGCAAAGATTGCCCCCGTTAAACCATACGGTGAGGATTCATCACAAAGTTTAATGGCTTCATCAAGCTTGTGATCATCGTAAACAAACACGGTCAAAACCGGTCCGAATATTTCCTCAACCATGGTCTTAAATTTGGGATCAAACGCCTCGATAATTGTGGGTCGAATAAAATACCCAACCTTGTCGTCATACTCCCCACCCGCAATAATTTTGGCCTGTGAGGAGTTTTTGGCGTAGTTAATGTACCCGGTGATGTCTTCATATGCGCTTTTGTTAATAACAGCGCCCATATAGTTTGTGAAGTCTTCTACGTCGCCAACCTTTAATGCATTTGTCTCACCCACAAGCCTTTCCTTAACCCCAGGCCACAGGCTTTTTGGAATAAACGCCCGCGAGGCCGCAGAACATTTTTGTCCCTGATACTCAAACGACCCGCGCACCAACGCTGTCACCACTTCGTCAGGATCAGCACTGGCATGCATAAAGACAAAATCTTTTCCCCCGGTCTCGCCGACAATGCGGGGGTAATTTTTGTAATTTGCAATATTCTCGCCCACGGTTTTCCACATATAATTAAAAACGCTCGTAGACCCCGTAAAATGGATGCCGGCAAGCTCTGGATGAGCGAGGAGTTTCTTGCTGATCATGCCGGAGTCGCCGGGAATAAAGTTGATGACTCCGGGAGGAAGGCCTGCTTCCTCCAATATTTTCATGGCAACCGCAGAAGAATGGACCGCCGTTGCTGCGGGCTTCCACAAAACAGAGCAACCCATCATTGCCGGGGCAGTGGGCAGATTCACGGCAATGGCTGTGAAGTTAAAGGGAGTGACCGCAAACACAAATCCTTCAAGACCCCTCGCCGTAAGCCGGTTCCATATCCCCGGCGAAGAAATTGGCTGCTCTTCGTATATGCGCTCCATAAACTTTGGATTAAAACGCAGAAAATCTATGGCCTCACAAGCCGAATCAATCTCAGCCTGATGAACTGTCTTGCTCTGCCCCAACATGGTGGCAGCGTTTATTTCGGCCCTGTATTTTGTGGCAATGAGTTCCCCCGCTTTGAGAAATACGGAAGCCCGTTCCTCCCATGGCAGCGCTGCCCAGTCTTTTCGGGCTTTAAGGGCCGTTTGAATGGCCCTATCAATATCTTCCGCTGTGGCTTTTTGGCATTTTGCAAGTATAAGATTTTTATTATGTGGACTCCTGACATCGACAAAGTCTTTACTGACGACCTTTTCACACCCAATCGTGACACGGATTTCCCGCTGATTTTCCCGCTGAAGCCTCAGTTCGTCTTTGATCTGTTTTTTTTCGATTGAACCCGGCGCGTAAGATTTTACAGGTTCGTTAACCGGTACAGGTGTTGTAAACTTTGCGTTTGCCATAGAGTCCCTTTCTCAAGTTACTAACTTGACTTTGACGCGGTTGAGTCCCCCCGTTGTGCGAGGAATGCACCCGCGCTCTGTCAACTTTGAAATTCCTATACACTCAAATACATGACGGTGGTTGTTTTAATACCTCAAAAAACGACAAAAAAAATAGCCAAAACTTGAACACAAGGCAAATAGTTTAACAAGGATTTCAAAGGTTCCCTGCCATGACATGAAAAATAGTGGATGCGATACGTAGCAAAGCCAGCAATGACAAGGGTTGCGTGGCGCGTCATCTGCTGTGAGTTGTGGTATTTTGACGCATAATCCGTCGCGGCTTTTATAAGAGTCTGTCCTTTACCGAGCAAACAAAATCTGATAGCCAACCGCATCAAAAAAAACAGCGGCTTAAGAACCTATGCAGGTTTTTTCGACGCGTTTTTGCATCAATATTTTACAAGGTGCCAGCCCGCGTAGGATTTTCAGCTTTATGCGGGTTATGGCTTGCAGGGAGAAAATCACTATGAACGAAAATAATTATATCGAACTCGAAGAATTATACGGTGCCCACAATTACAAACCACTCAATGTTGTTTTGTGCAAGGGTGAAGGCGTCTGGGTCTGGGATGTGGCAGGCAAGAGATACATGGACTGCCTCTCGGCCTATTCGGCCGTCAATCAGGGGCATTGTCATCCCAAGATCATGGCCACGATGATCGAACAATGCAAAAAACTCACACTGACCTCGCGCGCATTCCGTAATGATCAGCTCGGTCTCTTTTACAAGGAACTCTGCGAACTCACAAAATCCCACAAGGTCCTGCCTATGAATAGCGGCGCCGAGGCCGTCGAAACAGTCATCAAGACAGTACGCAAGTGGGGCTACACAGTCAAGGGAGTGCCTGCAGACAAGGCCGAGATCATCGTTTGTGCCAATAACTTTCACGGACGCACCATCACGATTGTCGGGTTTTCAACGGACGAGACATCACGCAGCGGCTTTGGCCCCTTTACCCCCGGTTTTAAAATCATTCCCTTTGGCGATGCAGACGCCCTTGAAAAAGCCATCACCCCAAACACCGTGGCCTTTATGGTTGAGCCTATTCAAGGTGAGGCCGGCGTTGTTATTCCCCCTGACGGGTATCTTAAAAAAGTGAGACAAATCTGCACCACAAAAAATATTGTGCTGATCCTCGACGAAATCCAGACGGGGCTTGGCCGAACAGGCAGACTGCTCGCCGAAGAGCACGAACAAATCGAGGCCGATCTGACACTCGTGGGCAAGGCACTCTCCGGTGGTTTTTATCCGGTTTCTGCGGTGCTTTCAAATCAAGCAGTCATGGATGTGCTCAGGCCCGGCGAACACGGAAGCACCTTTGGCGGCAACCCACTGGCCTGTGCGGTAGCCCGCACGGCTCTCAAGGTGCTCGTTGAAGAAAAAATGGTAGAAAACGCCGCCGAGATGGGCTCCTATTTCTTAAACGGGCTTAAACAAATAAAGTGTCCGCTGTTTAAAGAAATCCGCGGACGCGGTCTGCTCATGGCTGTCGAGCTGACTGCCGAGGCCGGTGGTGCCCGCAAATACTGTGAAAAGCTTAAAGAGAGCGGTCTGTTGTGCAAAGAGACCCACGACAGCACCATCCGCTTTGCCCCACCCCTCGTCATCAACAAAGAAGACGTCGAGTGGGCCATCGACAGGATCACCAAGGTCTTTACAAGTTACTAACTTGACTTTGATGCCCGAAGGAAATCCCCTTGGGGGACGCGATTTTGTTATTAATCGTTAAACGGACTAACGCGGCGGCCGCCCCTGCGATAAGCATGAAGGCGCGCCCTGTTTGCAGGAGCGGGTCGTGTGTTTGTCCCGTCATTTTATGAGTCGCCATTTTTTACACATAACCGATTTTACCAAACAGGAAATCCTTGCAACCTTTGATCTGGCTCAAGAACTCAAGGCAAAATTTAAAGTGCGCACCGAGGACAAACCCTTTAAGAACATGTCGCTCGCCATGATCTTTGCCAAACCCTCGGCCCGCACCCGCATCTCGTTTGAAACCGGTTTTTTCAGACTGGGCGGTCATGCCCTGTACCTCGGACCCAACGACATCGCGATCGGACAGCGAGAGGCAGTCAAAGATATTGCGCGCGTGATCAGCGGCTATAACGATATAATCATGGCAAGGCTCTTTGATCATGCTCACATCCTCGAGCTTGCACAATACTCAAAAGTCCCCGTGGTCAACGGACTCACCGATTTTAATCACCCCTGTCAGATCATGGCCGACATGTTCACCATTAAGGAACACCGTGGCAACCTAGATCATCTCAAGGTCACTTATGTGGGAGACGGCAACAACATCGTCCACTCATGGCTCGAACTCGCAAGCCGCCTGCCCTTTCATTTTGTCTGTGCCTGTCCCGAAGGGTATGAACCAAAAAGAGATGTTGTCACCGAGGCAAAAAGGGCCGAACTCTCAACCATCGAGATCGAACACGACCCTTTTAAGGCCGTTAAAGATGCCGATGTTGTGTATACCGATGTCTGGGCCTCCATGGGACAAAAACACGAGGCCGCGCAGCGCGAAAAGGCCTTTCAGGGGTATCAGGTCAACGAAGCCCTGATGGCCGCGGCCGGCAAAGGCGCGCTGTTTATGCACTGTCTGCCTGCCGAGCGCGGGCGCGAGACCACAGATGGTGTGATGGAGTCAAAGGCGTCCATTGTTTTTGATGAGGCCGAAAACAGGATGCATGTACAAAATGCAATTATGGTCAAGTTGATGCAACATGGTTAGAGTCTCGATAATTTAATTTTTTTAAAAAAAATAATAAAAATCATTTGTCACTTGTTATTTGTCACGGGTCCTATTCACCAGTGACCAACATCCTGTGACCAGTGATTAAAATCCTATGCAGGAAAAAGTAATCATCATGGGGGCCGCGGGTCGCGACTTTCACAACTTTAACGTCTACTTTAGAAACAACGAGCGCTATCAGGTGGTGGGATTTACAGCGACACAGATCCCCAACATCGAAGGACGGCTCTACCCACCAGAACTCTCGGGCAAGCTCTATCCCAATGGCATCTCCATCTATCCCGACAGCGAACTCAAAAAACTCATCACAGACAACAAAGTCGATCTCGTTGCCTTTTCATACAGCGATATCCCGCACGCAGAAGTCATGCACAAGGCCTCGATCGCCAACGCGGCCGGAGCAGATTTTATCCTGATCGCAGCGCCCTACACCATGCTGCAATCCAGTAAAAAAGTCATTTCGGTCTGCGCCGTGCGCACCGGCTGCGGTAAATCTCAGACCAGCAGGCAGGTTTTGAGAATTCTTAAAGGCATGGGCAAAAAAGTCGTCACGATCCGTCACCCCATGCCCTACGGTGATCTTGCAAAACAGGCGGTGCAGCGCTTTGCCAAATACGAAGACTTTGAAAAACATGACTGTACCATCGAGGAACGTGAAGAATACGAACCCGTCGTCGACATGGGCGCTGTCATTTATGCCGGCGTTGATTACGAAAGAATTTTAAGGGAGGCCGAAAAAGAAGCCGATGTGATCATCTGGGATGGCGGCAACAACGACACCTCTTTTATCAAGCCCGATATCCACATTGTTGTGTTTGACCCGCACAGAGCGGGGCACGAGCTGGCCTACCACCCCGGCGAGACCAACATGATGATGGCCGACATTGCAGTGATCAACAAAATTGACAGCGCCGAGCATGCCAATGTCGAGATCGTAAGAAATAATATTCGCAGAAACAATCCAGACTGCACTATTCTTCTCGCTGATTCCGAAATTCTTGCAGATGATCCTCATGTGATCCGCGGTAAAAAGGTACTGGTGGTTGAGGACGGTCCCACACTCACCCATGGCGACATGAAATACGGCGCCGGCATCATTGCTGCCAAAAAATTTCACGCGGGTTCCATTGTTGACCCGCGGCCGTGGCTCGTTAAATCAATCAAGGCAACATTCGACAAATACCCGCACATCGGCACTCTCCTGCCGGCCATGGGGTATGGCAAAGATCAAATCAATGACATGGAAGCAACCATCAACAAGTGCGATTGTGATCTTGTTTTATTTGCCACACCAATCGACCTCACAAAACTGCTCAAGATCAATAAACCAACGGTACGCATCCGCTATGAGTACAAGGACCATGATCCCGGGGCAACACTCGAAAGCGAGATTAAAAGGCGCGGCCTTTTTTCATGACCTTAACATCATCATCCAAACCCCTCCTCCTCGTCGCACTCGGCGGAAACGCCCTGATCAACAGCGGCGAGGA
>JADGCS010000007.1 GCA_015228875.1 Deltaproteobacteria bacterium
CTTCGTGCCGCCATTACTGACGACTACGCAAAACTCGTTTCCGGCTGGTGGCTGGCCTTTGCCGGATGGGATTGATTACCCATTGGGTTCCGATGATGGGTTTCGGGTTTCGATTAACCTTCCCCCCGGCCTGGATTTATCCTGGCGCGACAGCTATCAGCGGTCAGCAATTAGCCAGACAAGAGAAACCCTTTTTTCTGGCTGACAGCTGATAGCTGACGGCTGACAGCACTACGCATTACGTTACAGCCGGATGCATAAATTATCTTCTCATTTTAACAAGAAGTTTGGATGGAAGAATCTAATGGGTGACCCCCCTCCTCAGGCACCAAAATGTTACACAGTTTTGGGTAAAAAAACTTTTTTTGATTTTGGTGCCTGTCCCCTTTTTTTCTTTGAACGCAGAAACATTTTTGCCACCTACCAAAAAAAAACATTTCTGCAAAGGGCCTTGGTCGGCACTACAGCGCAATTTGACAGGGTGTGACTTGAAAAATCAAATACTTGAACAAGTTTATTGGGCTAAAATTGTTAAAAATGAGGTCGAATGGGTGAAGTCGGGTTAGGTTGAAACATGACAAAGAACTAAGTGGGCCGTATTTTGAAGAATTAACACGAATAATATTGAAAGATGAAATTTGCTCCGTCTTGGGTGTTTTGGTGTCGGGTGGTTCTGGGGCGGTTTTTGGATGTGTTTTCTTATGGACAATACTCCTTATTTAGTATTAAAATAAGGAGTATGTTCCACAGGCTTATAACACCCTTAGAATCCACAAGTTTTTTTATTTTTGGGGCCCGTGGCACAGGCAAAACGAGCTTTCTCAGGGAATTTTTTAAAGGAAAAAATGTTTATTGGCTCGATTTTCTCGAACCGGAGCTTGAGTTTTCTTATTCTCAGAACCCATCACAACTTAAACAAGAACTTGATTTAAGAACAGGAGTCGAGTGGGTTGTGCTTGATGAAATTCAAAAAGTTCCTTCCCTCCTCAATGTTGTGCATCAATTAATCGAATCAACCTCCTTGCGTTTTGCCCTGACTGGCTCCTCTGCTCGCAAGCTCAAAAAAAAGGGGACCAACCTTTTGGCGGGTCGTGCCTTTTTGAATACACTGTATCCCCTCACGAGTCCCGAACTCGCTGACTTGTTTTCTCTTTCTCAGGTATTGCAGTGGGGCAGCCTTCCCAAAATTTATTCTTTAACAAGCGACATTGAAAAACGGGCCTATCTGAAAACCTACACCTATACCTACCTCAAAGAAGAGATTGTCAGTGAGCAAGTCATCCGAAAGCTCGAACCCTTTCATCGATTTCTTGAAATAGCTGCGCAATCCAGTGGAGAAATCTTAAATTTTACAAATATTGCCCGTGATGTGGGGGCCGATCCTAAGACTATTCAGTCTTATTATCAAATTCTCGAAGACACATTAATCGGTTTTTTGCTTCCAGCCTATCATCATTCGATAAGAAAACAGCAAAGGCAGGCAAGTAAGTTTTATTTGTTTGACTTAGGTGTCAAAAGGGCCCTCGAAAACAACCTGCACTCTGCAGTCACGCCAAGCACCTACGGATTTGGCAAACTCTTTGAGCATTTTTTGATAACAGAGATTGTTCACCTTAACGAATATTACCGAAGAGATTTTAGATTCTACTATTTGCGGACCCAGAATCAGCTCGAAGTAGATCTCATCATTGAGCGGCCTGGCATGCCAAGGGCCCTCGTTGAAATCAAATCCTCTGATCAGGTCGATGAACGCGATACCAAAACACTTTCTCTTTTTTTGCAGGATATCAAACCCTCACAGGGTTTTTGCCTTTCTTTAGATCCCAGAGCCAAAAAGATCGGTAACGTCCACTGCCTACATTGGCAAGAGGGGCTCAAAGAAATTGGACTCATCGATTGAAAACGGTAAAACGGGGTGTCGAGTAGAAGGGAAAAAGGGGACAGGAGCTTGACCAAAATCAAAAAATGACGGAGGTCAATATCATGCAGAATCAAGGATCGCCTCCGACATGCAGGATTATGATGCTAGTCCTCTGTTAATAACGTGATGCCAAGCACCATCATACTCTATGCGTAAGGGCCTAACCATGGTGAAAACAGAGGACTTTTTCTTCCAAAAGTAAAAGTAAAGGTTTGACCCCTTTTTTCTCCCCTACTTCACCGTCACCGTATCCAAAAAAGTTACATCGGCGTTGCCTGCGACCTCGTTGTGCGACAGCACGACCACGGAGGGGATAAACTTGTCCAGGAGATTAAAGATGTGAGGGCGTACGCTCTGTGAACTTAAGATGACAGGAAAACCATCCGGCGAGGCGTGTTGGGATATTTTGTGTGTGGTACCCTCGATAAATTTTTGTGATGTGACAGGATCGACATGCATCTCGGGACCTGTGTTTGTCATCTGAATCGAGGCGTTGAGTTTGTCCTCTAACGCCTTGTCTATGCCAATCCCCCTGATCCGCCCCTGATGCGTCTTGTAGAGGCTTGTGATCATCGGACCAAGGGCCTGACGCACATACTCCGTCAGGTTTGACGCGTCCTTGGTGTGCGTGGCCTCGGAGGCCAAGGTTTCGAGTATGGTCAAAAGATCGCGTATCGGCACCCTCTCCTTAAGCAGATGCTGCAGGACCTTAAGGACAGTGCCAAACGGTAACAGTTCCGGGATCAGATCGCCAACCACTTTGGGATAGGTTTTTTTAAATTCATCGAGCAGCAGCTGCAGATCCTGTCTGTTAAATATTTGATGCGCGTATTTTCTGATCACCTCGCTTAAATGCGTGGCGAGAACCGAACCAAGATCCACCACCGTGTAGCCGGCAATGATCGCGTCTTCTTTTCTGGTCTCATGCACCCACAGGGCCGGCAGGCCGTATGTGGGTTCTTTTGTGGGAATACCATCGACGGTTCTCATAAGCTTGCCAGACTCCATGGCAAGAAAATGGTTGGGCAAAAGCTCTCCCTTGCCGACAGGGACCGACTTGAGAAGTATCTGATACGCATTGCCCTTGAGTTTGAGGTTGTCCTGAATGTGAATCGGCGGGATCACAATCCCCATTTCCTGCGCAAACTGCTTGCGGATCGCCAGGATCCTTTTCACAAGATCGTTGTTCTGTCGGTTGCTGACAAGCGGGACAAGATCATAACCGACTTCTATCTCAAGAATATCAATCGTTGGCGGCATATCGGCAGAGGCCTCTTTTTTTCCTTCTTCTGTTTTTTCCAGATGAGGCAATAGTTTTTTCTCGATCGCCTCCTTTTTATTCTGGCGATTAAGAAAATAGGTCAGCATTCCTATGAGAAACGAAAGCGTGACAAAGGGAATGGCCGGCAGCCCAGGAATCATCCCCATCAGAAACAAGATGACGCTTACAAGCATCAACGGGCGCAGGGCTGAAAGAATCTGCTGAAAGAGCTGTGTTTTAAGATCAAATTTTTTGTCGACCTTTGTGACAAGAACCCCTGAAGAAAATGAGATGATCAGCGCCGGGATCTGGGACACAAGACCGTCTCCAATAGTGAGGATCGTGTAGACACTCAAGGCGTCCTGAAATGACATGCCCTCCTTGAGCATCCCAATGATAAAACCACCGATGATGTTGATGGCCGTGATCAGCATACTGGCGATGGCATCACCCTTGACAAACTTTTGCGCCCCATCCATGGAACCGTAAAAATCAGCC
Source organism: Deltaproteobacteria bacterium (assembly GCA_015228875.1). Lineage (GTDB taxonomy): Bacteria > UBA10199 > UBA10199 > UBA10199 > JADGCS01 > JADGCS01. Next base: position 3,681 of record JADGCS010000007.1, read on the forward strand.
TCAGATTGTATTTCCTGCCGTCGTCTCTTGGCCTCGGACTCATTGATAATCCCGGCATTAAGATCGGCATCGATAGCAAGCTGTTTGCCTGGCATTGCGTCCAAAGTAAAGCGGGCGCTGACCTCTGATATCCTGCCAGCACCTTTGGTGATCACAACAAAATTGATGATAATGAGGATAAGAAAAATGATAAAGCCGACGATCTCACTCCCCCCGACCACAAACTGCCCGAAGGCCTGAATCACCCTGCCCGCCGCGATAGAACCTTCCGAGCCATGAAGCAGAATCAGGCGGGTCGATGCCAGGTTAAGGGCCAGCCGGTACATGGTGGACATGAGCAACACCGTCGGAAAGATGGAGAGTTCAAGCGGTCTTGTGACATAAATGGAGACCAGGAGCATCGTCAGGGAAAAGCCAATGGAGATGGTCAAAAAAAGATCAAGGATAGAAGCCGGCAGCGGGACAATCATCAGCATGAGAATAGCCACGACCACGATCGCCAGGAGGATATCCGAGTGCCGTTTTAAAAAACCAAACATGCCCTTGTCGGCGCTGAGTGCTATTGATTGATCCATAGTAACAACGAACTGCTTGCGACAGTTCAGTATTTAAAGCCTATCAGGAAACCCTTGTTGTCTGCGGTAAAACCGTTACGCCTTGTGCCAACTGTCTCTGCCTCTTTTTTTCTTCTTCCATGTTAAATATCGTAGCAATAATTTTTGCAACCGCCTGATAGAAGGCCCGCGGAATATCGCGTCCCACCTTGACTTCCCGGTAAAGGGCCCTGGCAAGAGGGGGGCTTTCTACAATGGGGACTCCATGCTTTTTTGCAATATCCCTGATCCTTCTTGATAAGAGATCCACGCCCTTTGCCGTCACCTTGGGGACCGCCTGCACCCCCCTTTCGTATTTAAGCGCCACGGCAAAATGCGTGGGGTTGGTGACGATCACGGTGGCTTTGGGCACCTCTCTGTCGATCACGCGCCGCGCACGCTCCCTTTGTATGTCGCGCACCCTTTGCCTGATCTCCGGACTCCCCTCGGTGTCTTTATGTTCTTCCCTCACCTCGTGCCGCGTCATCATAAGCCTTTGTCTGTGGCGAAATCTTTGCACATAGTAATCAAGAATCACCACAAAAACCATGAAAATAATGGCATAGATCATGAACCTGAGTGTAATGGACCCATAGAGAGAAAGGGCTGATTCGTACGGTCTCTTGGCCGAGTAGGCAATCTCGAGATAATAGGGTTTTACAGCAATGTAATAAACAAACATCAGCCCCATGGCCTTTAAAAAATTTTTTATAAAACTGATGATGGTCTCCATCGAAAGCAATTTGCTGATACCCTCGATGGGATTCACCTTGTTCAAGTCGGGAGCCGCAGCCTCTGGTCTGGGCTGAACACCCTTTTGCGAGATATGCCCCAGTATGGGGGCAAGAAAACCCGCAAGCATCACAAGCGCAATGATGGCCAGAATATCATACAATTTTGAATAGACATTTTCGACGGGGATGGTGTCGTACTGCCACGGGGCCAGTGTACTTAAAACATGATCGAACAGACCGAACAGGCTGTCATAGATGGAGCTGCCCGCCCAGTAAATCACAGTGAGTACCGCAACCACCCCGAGAATACTCCCCAGTTCTCTGGTATAAGGGATTTGTCCTTTTTTGGCGGCTTCTTCAAGCCGCTTACTAGTTGGTTCTTCGGTTTTATTTTGAGCATCATCTTCGGCCATAAATTGCCCTTGTTATAAAAAACTGATGAACAGGAATTTCAAAGTTGACAGAGCGCGGGTGCATGCCTCGCAAAATAGCGGCATTCAACCGCGTCCCCCAAGGGGATTTCCTTCGGGGCATCAAAGTCAAGTTAGTAACTTGTCAGGCCACAACAAGAAAGGATGACAAGTAGTCCTCAAGGTGTTTAAGCGAGATTCCAAAATAATTCATGATGGTCGGGATGCTGACCGCAAAAAACACCAGAGCAATAACAATATTGAGTGTGATCGCCGCATTAAAATAAATATTCATCTGCGGTGCCGTGATCTGCACAATCCCCATGGTGAGGTGCGACAGCATGATAATGACAATCACCGGCAAAACGAGACGAAAAGACATAAAGAAGACAGCGGCAAAAAGTTTAACGAGTCCCGGAAGCACCTCTGTAAAGGACATAAAACCCGCCCCCACGGGGATGGCATCGTAGCTGCCAACCAGCATCAGGATCAGGGCATGGTGAATATTGAACATAAAAAAAACAACGAGAAAAAAATTTCTAAGGACGACCGATAAAAGCGAGAGCTGCCCCAGATTGGGATCGAAGAAAGTAGCCATCATCAGCCCCGCGTTCATCCCTGTCAGGTGCCCAACCATTGTGGCCATATCCATGACAACGCTGACCGAGAAGCCCATGATCACGCCGACAAGAATCTCCGAGCAAACAGCGAGCATGATGTTGATCACCCCTGATGTCATGAGAGGCATGATGTCGTAGGACACAGCGGGGGCAATAAGAAACGCGATCCCCACAGGCAGAATGACCGTCACCACAATACCAATCTTGACCTCAGAAAATACGGGCAGGCTCATAAACAAGGCCGACAAACGGATACTCATCATCACTGCAAACAGAAAATGATTGATGTTGTAATCAAGAATGCTCATTGAATGTATTTATACCCCTCTCCCAAAAACATGTTGGACAGTCTGATGATTTCACCAAGCATCCAGGGAGCAAAAAGAATGATCGACAGAAAAATGGCGATAAGTTTGGGGACAAAACTAAAAGTGTACTCATGAATCTGAAAGATGGCCTGCGCGAGCGACATAAGAACGCCGACCACAAAACTTGCCACAAGGACCGGCGCCGAAATCAACATGGCACTGTACATGGCTTTTTGGGCAATGGTCATTACGAGATCTATCGACATAATCTTTACCTGAAACTCCTGATTAAAGATGTCACCACAAGATCCCACCCGTTCACCACCACAAAAAGCATCACCTTAAACGGCAGTGAAATGATCACGGGCGGCAAAACCATCATCCCCATGGATAAGAGAATCATGGCCACAATCATATCCATCACCACAAACGGGATATAGAGCATAAAACCTATCTGAAAGGCCGTTTTTAATTCTGAGATCACAAACGCCGGGATCAAGACCATTGTGGGCAGGTCTTCAAACTTTTCGACAGGACCCGCCTTTGAAATCTGCAGCATTAGATTCACGTCGCTGGTCCTTGTCTGCCTGAACATAAAGTTTCTTAAGGGTGCTTCAACCCTCTTAAACGCCACCTCCTCGCTAATCTGCCCGTCAAGATAAGGCTTGATGCCGTTTTTGTTCATCTCGGTAAAGACGGGGGTCATGATGGCAAAGGTCATAAAAAGCGAAAGACCGATAAGAATCTGGTTGGGAGGGGCCTGATGCAGACCAATGGCCTGCCTTAAAAAAGAAAATACGATAATGATCCTTGTAAAAGAGGTCAGACTGATAAACAGGGCCGGCAAAAAAGTAAGAAAGGTGACAATGAGAAGGATTTTGATGGGGGTGGCAAGCCCCTGAGTCTGATCAAGCGGGATATTGATGCTGATTGCATTTCCGGGAGCGGCGCTTTGGGCCTGCGCCATTGCCTGATCGGAACACAAGACCACGGCCAGAGGCACAAAAAATAATAAAAACAAAATGAGCCCTTTGTTTATCTGCATTTTGCTCCCTGTTTTTTTATTGATGGACTTTACGCAAGTTTTTTCAAGCCTTTGAGCTTTTCCCTTACCCTCATTGCGGCCGAGGCCTGTTCCCCGCTTAAAGTTGTCCCGTCTGCACCGGCGGGTTGATCTGTGCCTGAAGCTGAAGTCTTGTCTGCAACTGCCCTCGACACATATTTTTTTTCTGCAATTGAACCAAACTCTACCTCCCCGCTGCTGGCGTAGAAATCGATATCAGCCAGAAGACTGATGTTGGACTCGGTGGCACCCACCAGATATTTTTTTCCCAAGGCATCCACAATGAGTACCCTTGATTTGGGACTGATCATTTGTTGAGCGATAATTTTGAGTTCGGCACCTTTACCACCCATAAGAAGTCCGCCAGATTTTTTCTGCAGCCATTTCCATAACAGGGCAAGCAGAACAACAACGACACCAAGCGCCAGTGTGGTGAACATCATTTTCATGAACATGGGGTTAAAGCTGCTCTTGGGCACTTCGCCGAGCACCACAGTGTTTAAGGGCATCTGCGGTTTTTCTCCGAGTTTGACGCCGTTTTTTAAGTCCTCCTTGACGATAAAATCTGTTTTTTCAGGAAAATCGTTTTTGACCATTGAATTAAACACCGCGTCTTCTTTGGAGGGTTCTTGTGCCGCTTCGTCGTGGGAGCCTTCGATAGCAGAATCTGCACTTTCTTCGTCATCGACAGGTTTTTCTGTATCTGTCCCGGCCGCTTCGACAGGTTTTTCTGCGGACTCGTCTGCTGTGGCCCGTGTGTCTTTATTTACAATCTTGGTCTTGGTCTGTATGGCCCTGGCAACGGTCATGACCGGTTGTGACAAAGAATCCTGTGTGACAGCCGCGTGCGCAGAAGATGCTGCGGCGAAAACACGGGTTCCGGTAAAAACCAGAAGAAAAGCCACACAAAAAAACACTGCCAAAACACCTGTCTTTGCTTTTGTCATAATTTTTTTCTCCCCTTTTTGCCGCCCTCTTTGACCGGCAGACCACCCCCTAAAATGATGGGGTTAAAATTTCCCGTATGAATTATTCTGGCAACACCGGGGCGGAAACCACCTCTACCACCTTTAGCCCAAGACGATCATGCATCATGACAACCTCACCCCTTGCCACTATTTTTCCGTTAACCATTAAATCAAAAGGCTCCGAGGCCTTTTTGCCAATATCGATTACAGAACCGGGACCACAGCTTAAGAGTTCTTTAATGCTGAGCTTGACACTCCCTAAAAGCACGTCAACCCTTACCGGCAGCTCCTGCAAATATGCGGGAATAACAGGATTACCGCCGGTTTTTTTTGCTGCGTCTGCCCCTTGCAGGGCGGGAATGGCGGGCCCATTCTGAACAGATTGTTCCGTGTTGTCTGCCTTGGTTTGTCCGCTGTTTTCCTCGGCCATAAAAGCTCCTCTTTTTAATACATTTTTTTAATACATTAATTCTTCAACACGCACGGCGAAGTTGCCATCTACAACACCGATGGTCCCTTTAACAACGGGCTTGTCGTACTGGTACACTGTGACCTGCGGGCTTGTCTTGTCCCAGGAAAAAACCTCACCGGCCTTGAGATTAAGAAAGCGGTCAAAAGGGATGCTGATCTGACCCAACGAGACATTAAGGTCCAGATCTGACGAATAAAATGCGTTGGTCACCGCCGCTTGCCAGAGCGGGTCATCCTGGCGGCCCGCAACGTGGGTCCTTTCGGCCGCCTTTTCTTCGAGATAACTGGCAAATGTCAGGGGAATCGCCAACGAAAATTTAAAGCTGTCCTTTTCTTTTTCGGTCACCAACTCAACCACCAGATGTTTTGTGTAAAGCTCTTTGTCCTGGTCTTCAATGGCAAATTCTGTGTTGACCAGCTTGAGATCCAGTTTGCCAAGATAGGCAAAGGATCTGGTGATATGCAGACAGATTTTTTCCATGATCTGTTTTAAAAAATATTGTTCAATCTCTGTGAGGATCTCATTTTCTTTATGGCTCTCCGCATTTTCTCCGCCCAGATAATCGTTGAGGAGAAAGTAAAAGGTCTCAATGCTCATGTAGACCAAAAAGGATTCTTTTATGAGCTCTGTTGTGAGTTGAGAACAAAAACAATTTTCCCGGAATTGGTATTCAGCAAGGTTTTCGACCTGCTCTTTTTCTCTTTGAATGGCACAGTCTTCGAAATAATTTAGTTTCCAGTCTTTTTCGATGGAGTCTGTTAGTTTTTCCAGCCCCTTTTCAAACACCGCAAGATCAAGCGTTTTTTTCTTTTTTTGCTCGAAATCAAACCGTTTGAAATGACCCTTAAAGACACGGCTTGCGGCGCTGATGTCCATCGCCCCGGTCTCCCGAAGAATATCATCAAGAACATTCTGTGGTAATAAGTCTTTCATATGATTCTGCCAGCAATTTTTTCCCGCAAGTTACTAACTTGACTTTGATGCCCCGAAGGAAATCCCCTTGGGGGACGCGGTTGAATTACTCCATTTTGCGAGGAAAGCACCCGCGCTCTGTCGACTTTGATTCCTATACATCGAGTTACAGGTCAAACCACTGAAGCGGACAGCGTAAAGCGTCCCTCATCATTGAATCGTGAACTCCGTAAAATAAATACTGAGCACCTTGCCCTTGCCCAGAATCTTGTTGACCGTTTTGACTAAATTTTCCTTAAGAAGATTTTGTGATTGATTGTCCAGGAGCTCGCGTAGTGTAAAATCGCTCAACACAAAGATCATCGCATCCCTGAGTTGTGGATTTCTGACCGCGATTTCTTCTTTAATGCTCTCGCTCGCAAGTTCGAGCGACAACACGACTTTAAGATAATGAACCTTTTCACGGTCAAAGATGCTCACAATAAAGGGATCGTAATTGTGAAAGATTCCGGAATGCCCCCCTTCGAGCATCTCCTGTGTTGCCACGGATGCCTCTTGCGCACCCGCTTGCTGGGCCGCATCTGCCCCTGCCTCTTCGGGCAAAGGCCCCTGCTTTGGGCTGATAACAAAGGCAAAGACCAGACCGACCACTGCCGCTGTGACTGCCGAAGTGATGACAGGGATAAGCAGGGCCTTGATCTTGGATTCTTTTTTTTCTTCTTCTTCGCCTTCTTCTGCTGCAGCCGCACCTTTTTCTGGTTCTTTTTCTGCCATAACAACTCCTTTTATTTACCCTTTGGTTTCTCCCTTACCATGTCAGAGTCAAAATTTCAGCAAAAACTGTCAAAATTTACACCTTTTGCCCTAAAGAAAAAAAGCGCCTTGTCGAGTGGCGCTTTTTATATTGATGTTTATTTATCGGCACTCAAGTTAACCTCCCAGGCTCACCAATGACCCCAGCAGTTCATTGACCACAGAAATTGTCCTAGTGTTTGCCTGAAAACCACGCTGGATAATCACCAGTTTAATGAGTTCGTTCGCAAGGTCCACGTTTGACTGCTCCAGTGTCGATGACAGAACAGCCCCCCGCCCCCCTGATTCAGCGATTGCCAGGAGCGGCACACCCGAAGTCAGCGAGTCATCCCATGCGTTGTGTCCCATCCTCTGCAGGGCCTGATTGTCGGCAAACAGTGCAATACCCACCTGCCCCAGTGTCAGACGCTGTCCGTTCGTGTATGTCCCGGAGATCGTCCCGTCTGTCCCTATCTCGATGGTGTTGAGGATGCCCGACGCGTACCCATCCTGTGTGATCGACGTGAGCGAAGAATCGCCGCCAAACTGTGTGATCCCGTCTAGTCCCGTGCTGGATGCAGACAAGACCGTGCCAAAATCAAATGTAATACTTTGATCCTGTGTTGCACCAACAAAGTCAAAATCGTTGGTGAGTTCGGTCGTACTGATCAAGGCACCGTTGGGATTAAACAGCAGGGTCCCGCTTGCCTCTATCTGCGCCGTTGTCGCGCCCGTGATATCATCGGAATCACACACCGCGTACCATTCCCATTGTTCGTTCACACCAGCGGCGCCGTTGTTCCTGTAATAGAGGGTTAAAAGATGGCTCGAACCCAGAGAATCATACACCGTCACGCCTGCCGAGTAGTTTGAGGTGTTGATCGGATCCGCGGCGTCAAAGGCCGCCGGCGTTGCTGCTGTGGCCGTCAGGTTGGCCGCAACAGTCACGTTGTCGGTGCTGTTGGGGGCGTTGGGTTCATAGGAAAACTGAAAATCAACCTGTTCGGAGGTCACCGAATTGTTTTCATCGACGCCAAACCCCCTGAGCCTGTGTCCCTGAAGATTGACCACGTACCCGTCTTCATCAACAATAAACTGACCGGCCCGCGTGTAAATATACCTCTGGTTCACAAAATCGTTGACCTCAAAAAAACCCTGGCCATCAATGGCAAGGTCCGTCACGCTTGAGGTGGCCTCAAACCCGCCCTGGGAAAACTGCTGCGTGGTCCCCGCAACACGGGACCCCATGCCGGCAATCTGGCTCGAACCGGCTACAATGTCCGAAAACTCGGCACGGGAAGATTTGTACCCCGTCGTGTTGACGTTTGAAATATTGTCCCCGATCAGTGCCGTGACAGCGCCGTTGGCATTGATTCCGTTTACGCCTGAGTAGAGTGCTTGGTAAATAGTCATGGTAATAACCTCCTTGTCTGTCTATTAAGAAAAGCCTTGTCCCTGTTCACATTAAAAAATCCTTTGAATGTCGGTGATACCAAAGTCGTCCTTGCCAATAGCAAAGACGGGGACACCACCCTCGAGCCGGATACTGTTGATCGTCCCCACCGAGTAGGTATTCACCGGAATGGCGTCTCCCACATCATTGTAGGCCTCCACTGTGTACGCATAGTAGCCGTCCTCCAGCGGTTTGTTGTCCATCCCAAGACCGCCAAAGGGGATCTGTTGCATACCCGCCGATTCAATCTGCGGTGAAAATTCGGATACAAGATTGTTAAACTTGTCAAAGACCCTGATGGTGGCCGTCTCGGGCACATGCGCAATCTCAAAATTAAGGCTGCCCTTGTTTTCCCCTTTGAGCTCAAATGTGTTGCCCTTCGCCAGTGCGCTTTTGCCAACCATAGAGGAGTACGTCGCGATTTGCGACCCCGCTGTGATGTTAACGAGACCCTCGACATTTTTGTTAAGGTCAAACAACTGCTCCAACTGTCCCAGCGACATCATCTGCTGCGTCATCTGATCTGTGTCGGTTGGAGACAGGGGATCCTGATTTTTAAGCTGCGCCAGAAGAAGGGTCAAAAACTGCATCTTGGTCTCTTCGATATCATCGCCTCCCGTGGTCCCCTGATACATACCAGTCTTTGATGTTGAAGAAGTTGATGAAATGTCATTGAGCATAATGTCTCCTTCTTTACAAGTTACCAACTTGACTTTGACGCGGTTGAATGCCTCTATTTTGCGAGGAATGCACCCGCGCTCTGTCAGCTTTGAAATTCCTATACATTAAAACTACGCAGTCACATCCAGATTTTTGGTGGAGCCTCTGTTTCTTTTTATTTTTTCACCCACCATCTCTCTTAATTTTTCAATCTCCTGCCTTTTGGTTTCACTGTGATCCTGATACATCCCCCTGTCCGTCTCATGCCGCTGCCTTGCAAAGTCCGAGATCACCTGTTGCTGATCTGTCTTAAAAAAATCCCTATCCTGAACCACTTCAAAGCTTGTGACCTCAAGTTTTTCGACCATCACAATTTCCTTGAGATACCCTGCGTGGCTCTCAAGCATGGACTTTGTGGCCTTTTCTTCCGTGATAATCTGAATCTTGACCTTATCGTTGTGCACACTGAACCTGATGTTGACCGCCCCAAGTTCTGGTGGATAAATCTGGATCCTGGTGATGCCTGATTTTCCCGCCTGCGACATCTGCAGCATGATCTCCCCTATTTTTTCCCGCAGCGGGGCAAGATAGGACATGCCGACAACAGTCTGGTTGTTATTGTCTGCCAGACCCGTCAGCATGAACTGGGGAGGCACGTCGGAACCTGGCTGACCGGACTTGGACACCTCAAACATATTCTGCAAACCTTTGGCCTTGAAGTCGATGATGCCTTCGGGGTCAAGTGTGTCCGCCGACATCAACACAAAATCACCCTTCTGATCTTTGGGGGCTTTAAGCCTGTTTAAATCAATGGCCACCACATCCATGACCACATCTGGTTCCTGATCCAGACCAACGTAGGCGCCAACTGCACGCTGCGCCTCCAGAGATTTTGAGAGTGCTGAATTTTGTCCAGGTTGTGATTTTAAAAAATTGTCAGTCACATCTGACTGGAACATGTCTTTTAATGGACCCTTGATATCGACGGGTGCTGCCTGTTGCGTCTCTTCTACCATCATGTTTGATATTTCAGCGGTCACCTCACTTGCGGACAGAATCTCCATCTGGTCCTGCGGGGCACCCAGCATCTCTCTGGGCACCTCCGAATGAATATCGACAGGCTCTTTTTGCGCCATCACAAGCTCCATCTGCTGCCTTAATGTTTCAACATCTATTTTTTTAAGAAGTTCCTCGGAGATGTTTCTGGCAGGCTTTACACTCTCGACGACAATCTGCGTGAGAGGTCCCGCAGCATTGATCTGCTGCTCTGCCGGCATATTGTTTTTGAGCTGTTCAAAACTTAAATTGAGTTGATGTGCCAGTTCGGCAACATCAATCTTGTAGGTGTCTATCTCTGTCTGCTCCTGATCATTAAGCCCCTTTGTTCCCTCGTGTGATGCATCGTCCTTGTTGATTTTGTCGTCAGTATCGGCCTCGCGGGTTTTGGCCTTTTTGTTCATGGCCATTTCTTCGGCCCCGGTCTCGTCTTTGTTGGATTCATTTTTTTCAGACGTCCCCTGCTTCGGGGAGGCCATATCAACAATACCACCAAAGGCATCGGCGTTTTCTGTGGGAGTCACGGAGTTGGCATTTGAGACGCTTTGTATGGCCGACATAACACTGGAACTGGCGCTGATTTCTTTGAGTCGCGACATTGTTTATCTCCTCCACCCCGCATCAGAGGCTGTCTAAATCGACAGCCTCATCACACGAGGTGCCTTGCGATCTTTAGAACCCCCTGACAATTCTGCTGGACAGGGCCGCTGACAGTTTGGGGTCCATAGCGCTTAATATCTTCCCCAGTTTTTTGGCCTGCATGCCTCTTAAAATGGCAAGCGTCATATCAAGATCAAGATTGGTGAGCCTTGCCGCAGCCTCTTCCGGGCTGAAGCTTTCATACAGCCTGACCATCTTGTCGAGCTGTGGGTTGTCCTTGAGATTGGAAGGATCATACTGCACAATCTTTTTGATCCTTTCTTCGATCTCCAGATAATTTTTGGTCAGGCCCTCCATCCTCTCTTTCATCTCGGCAAGCAGTTTTTCTTCCTGTTTGAGGCTGCGCTCCTTCTCTTTAAGTCTTTCCGACAAGTCGTCCAGATAAACCGTAAATTCCTTGCAAGTCTCGGGTGTCTTGTAAATCACCTTTACATTTTCTTCTTCGCTATATTCGCTCACGTCCTTGTCGACAACCTCTGTGGATTTAATATTGGTCTTTGCCCCAATCTGTTTTGGTTTTTCATCCTCCGCCGTCTTTACCGCGGTCTGCTGCTTTTTTGTGGCTGCTGCGGGTGTCTTTTTTGTCTCAGCTGTTTTTTTCTCGTCCTTTGCTTCTTCCTCTTTTTCTTTCCCTTCTTTTTTTTCTTCTTTGGATGCTTTCATTTCCTCCTGCTTGATCCCCTCAACCTCTTCGCCTTTTTTTGCGGCCGCTCTGGTATTAAGAACCCCAAAGATAAGAACCGAAACAAAGATCCCGACAACCATCCCTGTCATAAAATTTCTTTTCATAAGCCACCCTCTTTAAATGCGCGCTGACGCATTTGTTTCCCTTGCCGCTTCACAACATTTACATGGCCTGCCTGGCAAAACTTAACACAGCCATTTCATCACTCAGTTTTTCTTCCTGCCTGTTAAATTCTGCCCTGTATTCATTAAGCCTCTTGTCGCGCAGGTGCTCCAGCATTTTGACCTCGCGTTTCACCTCGGTGTATTGCCGGATCACATCCTCTTTTTTTCGCTGATACACCTCAAGACTGATCATAAGCTGTTCACGGTAGCGGTACAGTCCCTGAATATGATAATCGATAATCGAAAGCTGCACCGCATTAAATCCTCTCCGCATCACCGTATTATAATAACTGGACCAGTCGCTGACTTTTTCTTCTGTGTCCTTTATTTTGTTTTCCTGTTCCGCAACCAGACGCTGTATTCCCATCAGTTCGTTGCGTATCTCTTTTTCAACGGACTGTTTGATACGTAACATCCCCTGCAATTTGTATTTAAACTTTTTCATTTAACACACCTTCAAGTTACTAACTTGACTCTGACGCGGTTGAGTTCCTTCGCTATGCGAGGCAGGCATCCGCGCCCTGTCAACTTTAAAATTCCCGGACATTACACTTACTGTGCAAGTTGTCTCAACCAGGTCTGTGTCTCGGCAAAACCTGATTTTTCGGTGATATCCTGTCTTAAAAATTGTTTAATGTGTCGTATTTTTTTTACGGCCTCATCTAGCTCGCTGTTTTTTCCCGGGATGTACGCGCCAATGTTGATGTAGTCTTCCATCTCGGTATAGTTTGCAAGCAGCGCCCTGACCTTTCTGGCGTTCGTCTGATGGCCTTCGTCGGTCACATCGATCATCACACGAGACAGTGAATTAAGAACATCAATGGATGGGTAGTGTCCCTCGTTTGACAATTTTCTGCTTAAAACAATGTGACCGTCGGTGATGGATCTCACGCAGTCGGCAATGGGGTCGTTGATATCGTCACCCTCCGTGAGAATGGTATAAAATCCCGTGATGCTGCCCTGATGCGCGGTTGTCCCGGCCCTTTCCAGAAGCTTGGGCAGCGTTGTAAAAGTGGATGGCGTGTACCCTCTGGATGTGGGAGGCTCTCCTACAGAAAGTCCCACCTCGCGTGTCGCCATTGAAAAACGTGTCAGGCTGTCCATGAGCAGAAGGACCTTTGATCCCCTGTCGCGAAAATATTCTGCAATGGCTGTGGCCACAAAGGCACATCTCATACGGATGAGCGGCGGTGTATCACTTGTAGCCACAACAACAACAGAGCGTCTCAACCCCTCTTCGCCCAGATCCTTTTCGATAAAATCCCTGACCTCCCTCGCCCTTTCACCCAGCAGTGCAATCACGTTGATATCGCTCTCTGTGTAGCGGGCCATCATGCCCAGGAGCGTTGATTTTCCCACACCGGAACCCGACATAATCGCGACCCTTTGTCCTTCCGCACAGGTCATCAGGCTGTCAATCGCCCGAACCCCGAGACTCACGGGCGTCTGCACACGCTTTCTGCCCATGGCCGCTATGGGGCTCTGGTACAGGGGATACTCGCTCTCGTATTGTATTTTTCCCGCATTATCCATTTCGCTGCCGTCGGGATTGATGACCCTGCCCAATAATTTTTTTCCAACCTTAACACGGGCCCTGTTTTGTACCACCTTGACATGACTGCCTATCCTGACACCGGCAACATCCCCAATCATCATCATCTGAACATGGTTTTCTTTAAGACCAATCACCTCGGCCTGCCGTTTTTTATTATCATCTTCTGTAAACACATCACAGATAGCACCAATGGGCGCATCGGGGAGCGATGCCTCGACCACAAGCCCAAGCACCCGGCTGACCTTGCCCAGTGTCTCGAAACGCCGTGCACCCCTTATTTTATCAAGGTAAGGGGTACTTTCAAATTTTTGTCTCTGTGTTGTCATATTCTGTCATCAAATAATTTTACAAGTTACCAACCTGACCTTAATGCCTGTACATCAATTCATGTGGGCCCCGTCTCCCCGGCCGGTGCAAAGAGAATGTGTTCCTTCATGTTGTTGATCACTGTGATCATTGAGGCATCCAGTCTGTACTGATCTGTATCCAGAAAAATCTCTCCCTGTGCCAGGCGGCTGTCGCCGATCCATTTTATCCTTGAATTCTCCATGAGGCGCTTGACATTGTCATCCTGTGACGCCTTTATAGAAGCGAGGTCTTCCTGCGCGATCCTGATCTCAACGGGCGCTGTTGTTCTGACAGACTCAAGTGCCAGGCAGATCTGTTTTGTCAAAAGAACCGGATCGGCCTTGATCGCTGTCAGGACCATCTTTTCGGCAAGGGCAAGGGCAAAGGTTGCCAGTTCATCGGCATTTGACTCCCAATGGCTCTTTTTTATTTTTTCAAACTCCTCCATAATTTTTCCAATGCATTCTGCCTGTTCTGACAGTCTGGCTGTTGTGTCCTCTGTCTCCTTAAGTTTTGCTGCCACGATCTCTTGTTGTCTCTGGATCTCCCCTTTTAACTCATTAATCTTTTTTTCTTTAGCCCTGATGATTTCCTCATAGTTTTCTTTTGAGCTGAGATCCTTAAAGACCGACCAGTCGTCAAAAGAAACCCTGGAGCCGTTTACAAGCTGGTCCTTGCCAAAGCCGTCCAGTTCCTTAAAGAATCCCTGTCCTAAAGTTTCCTGCATCGTTTTATCTCCATCTGTTGCACCACATTAATCATCCGCCAAGGGCGCCAATGCCATTTGTCCTTCCATAATCAATTTCTTGGCCTCTTCCAAAATCGCATCAACAGCGGCCTCAACATCTTCGGCCTTTTGCTCGCGCATGACTTCCATGTCTTCCCGCATCAGTGTGGCCGCGCGCGTAGACATATTTGAAAAAAACAGGTCCTGTATTTCTGTGGGCTGGCCCTTGAGGGCCAGGGACAACGAGGCCATCTCGACGCTGCGGAGCAGTGCCCGAACACCGTGGCCATCGGCCCTTTTTAAATCTTCCATTGTAAAAAACTTTTTTCTCAAAACAGCCGCCACCTTGGGATTTTTTTTCTCAATCTGCGCAATCACTTCTTCTGCCTTTGTCCAGTCAAGCCCTTTGACATATCTTAAGACATGATCACTGCCCTCTACTTCAACGGCCTTTTTCTTTCCTGCAGCGCCGGTGCTCAGATCACCCGATGCCAGTTTGTTTCTGTAGTTATCTGCAAGAAAGTTGATCAGATCTTCCGGAACCTTTGAGAGAACAGACATCCTGTACAGACAGTCCGCCTGCGGTTTCTTTTCCATTTTTTTGATAACCAGACTCGAAAGCATCGGTTTAATCAGTGACAAAATCACGGCGATCGTCTGAGGGTGTTCATCCTGTATCAGGGAGTAGATCTGATCGGGAGAGAGTTCATCGAACATGCTTTCGAGGGGATTCTGTTTGGACCCCTTGCCACCCTTGATGTTCTTGATCTTGAGAATGCGGCCCTTGCGTTCTTCGGGCAGAGACTTGCTGACAAGTTTATTGTACAGTTTTTCTCCGGACATCTGCCCGGCTTCAATGCCAAGGTCGTTGTGAAACTCGGTTAACACCTCATTCATGCTTGCGATGGGAATTTCTCCCATCCCCAAAAGTATGTTTCCGAGTTTTTTGATATCCTCATCTGACATGTAGTCAAACAAACGGGCCACGCCTTTTTCTTCCAGCAAAAGAAAAATCAGCGCCGCTTTTTGTGCACGGGAAATCGTATTTACGTTTGCATTGCCTTTGGTTTTCTCTGCCATTTTTTCTCCACGCTATTTCTTAACTTGTTTTCTCCGCTGTGTATTCACATTCACTGCACACACAAGTTACTCAATATGTACCCTCTCATTCAAGCCACTTTTTAAGAACCTCAACCATGTCCCCTGGATTGGTAGCTGCTTTTTTCTCCAGAGCCATTTTCGCCTCATCAGTTGTCAGCATTTTTTGCCCTCCCTCGGCCAAGGCAGGGAATCCGGCACCCATACCTGCGACAGCCAGCGTGTCACGCCGCCGCACATTCCAAGCGCCGATCACAGGGCGAATCACAAAGAGGATGATGAGGATTGCAATCATCGCGATCACCACATTTACAATGATGCCGAGATAAAACGAATTACTGCTCACATCGACAAGAGACGAAGACTCCTGTTGTGCAAAAAGCGTTTCGGGATTCTGAAAGGCAAGATTCATGACCCTGATCTGATCCCCACGTGCTTGATTAAAACCAACCGCGCTTTTAATAATATCTTCAAAGCTTTGTATTTCTTCCGGCGTTCGTGCTGCGTACGCTGTTGTGCCGTCTTCATTTTTCTGATACACACCATCGATGATCACAGCCACCGACAGGTTTTTGAGATTTCCGGTGGGGTGATTGATGTGCTGAATCTGTTTGCTCACCTCGTAGGTCATGGTCTCGGTCTGCACATCCTTTTGTTTGCCGGCACCAGCTGCCTGTTTTTCTTCGCCAGCGGTTTCCTCCGACTCCTTGTTTCTGGTCCGTGTTTCGTTTCTCACTGCAATGGAGTCAGGGTCATATTTTTCCTCTGTTGTTTCCTTTGATGTAAAATCCAGATCCGCTGTCACCTTGACCCTGATCTTGCCAAACCCGACAATCGGTTCGAGAAGCGACCTGACCTTTTGTTCATACGCAGATTCGAGATCACTTTTTTTCTGCATGCCACCGGCACCGCCCATCGCATCGCCATCGGTGTTGTCGGCCGTCAAGAGGGAGCCATCGGTTGTCACCACAGTCACCTTGGACGCATCCAGATTGGATACGCTGGTGCTGACAAGGTGCACAATGCTTCTTACCGTTTCTTCGCGAATCTTTTCACCAGCCTCCAGTTTTAAAATAATTGAGGCCGTCGCGCCTTCTTTGTCCTTTAAAAAAACAGATTCCTGGGGAACGACCAGATGAACACGCGAGTCTTCGATCTCCATGAACTCGTTGATGGTCCTCTGCAGCTCTCCCTGCAAGGCCCTCTGGTAATTGAGGCGTTGTTCAAAATCGGTCATGCCAAACGAGTTTTTGTCAAAGATCTCAAATCCAACACCGCCGTATTTGGGCAGACCATCCTTTGACAACTTGATGCGTGTCTCCAGAACCTTGCTCCCGGGAACCAGAATGGCCTTGGAGTCGGACTGGATCTGATATTCCACATTGTATTTGTCGAGGGCTGTGGCAATGGCCGTGATGTCCTCTGTTTCAAGATTACTGAACAACACCTGATACTCGGATTTTCCCGACAACTGCCCCAGAAAAACAAGAATCGCCACACTCACACCCACAGTGATGAGGATCGAGAGTTTTTTGAGAAACGGCATCTCAACAATCAGTGTTTTGATCTGCTGAAAAGTTTCATTGAGCTTTATGTCCGCCATTCTGTCTCTCCTTTCAAGCTACGAACTTGACTGTCACATCCGATTTACACCGACATACGCATGACTTCCTTGTAGGCCTCGACAACCTTGTTTTTGATCGTCGCCATCAACCGTAAGCTTAAATCGGCATGTTCTCCCTTTAAGACCAGCTCGTGCAGGTTAATGCTCTCACCTTTTGCAAACTGGTCCGATATAGCCTCGTACTCCTTAACTGTGGCATCCACTTTTTTAACACCATTGACCATCAGATCGGTAAAACTTTCTGGCTTGTCCTCTTTGTTTAAGCCCACCTTGCCGGGAAACTCACCCGAACTGACGTTTCCAATCCGCGGCATCTGCTGGGGCTGTATGACTTTTCCTGTTGTCATATATAATTCCTCACCCGCATAACGCGACAAATACTACGCGCGGGGTGCATTGCGATCGGACATGAATAATTTCATGTCTGGCGCTATGCGCCAATTGCGATCGGATATGAATGATTTCATGTCCGGCGCGTAAAAAAAACCTTCCAAGGTTTTATACCTTGGCCATATCCAGAATCTTTAACGCCATTGTCTTTGTTGTGTTGAATGCCGTCACATTGGCCTCGTAGGCGCGGGAGGCCATAAGCATATCCGTCATCTCTTGCACCAGATTGACATTGGGCAATTCAACAAAGCCTTTTTTGTCGGCATCGGGGTGACCCGGATCATACACCCTCTGAAAGGGTGTTGGATCCTTGTAAATCTCGGCCAGCTTGACCTCGCTGAGTTGCACATCGATCTGATCCTTTAAGGCGGTTTCAAAATTGAGCGGCACGGCTTCGAAGACGGGCGAGATTCTCTGATAAGGCTTGCCATCCGGCCCGCGTGTTGTCTGGGCGTTAGCGAGGTTGGCGCTGGTGATGTCCATCTGCATCTTTTGCGCCTTAAGCCCTGATGCCGTGACTGCTAATGAAGGCAATAATGACATGGTTCTCTCCCTTGTGCGTACAAAGTTTATTGATCAGCCGCCGCAAACTTGAGCAGTGCCAGATTCTTTTTAATCACCTCGGTGGCCACCATAAATTCTACGGAATTATCCGCAAGCCTTGCCATTTGATCTTCCATGATCACGTTGTTCCCGTTGGCCTTGGCGTCGGTGTCGATCTTGGTTTCTTCCATCTTGGGTTCGATGTTTATCTGATCCATCTGCTTTGCCTCTTCCGACTGAAACCCCTCTACAAATCCCTGAAATAAAAGATCCTTTGCCTGATAATTGGGTGTTTCCATATGAGCGATATTTTGTGCAAGAAGATCGTTACGGGCACCCAGATAAGAGAGCCTGCCTGACAATCGTTGTATGATATCGGTATTTAATATGATGCCCGGCATGATTCCCCCCTCGTTTTTTTAAACTCACAGGGCCGTTTTTTTATGTTGCCCCTGTTTCTTGTTGTTCATCATTTTGTGCTGTTTCATAAGCCACTCATCACAAATTTTTTGTTTAAAAAAATATTCCTCAAGTTTTCTTATCAGAATTCCGATAAGCCTATAAAGTAGAACTATAATAGGACTATGCAAAAGAGGTGCCAAAAGCACATCACAATATTATCAACAACTTAGCCTGGTTCAAGGTTGCCAGGGGGAAAAAATTGCCCGGATAAATAGCGGGGAACTAGGAATTAATGACCGAGCCTGTTCGCTATTCCCTACCTTGTGTTGACATCCTTTAATATCCCTTAACAGGTGTGATCATATAAAATTATTATTTGCCATACAGGGATGCGTTCACCATAGCGAAAAATCAACGGCAAGCCCATAAGCATGTTTTGGGCGCAATGGGTGGGGTGTAGATTTATTCTGCCATTTTGGAGGAAGGTCCCCGTCCAAATTATTTGATCTTATCACCCAGAAATACCAATAGATCACAATCACCTCATGCAAAGCCCAATTAAAATATTATTTCATGATGATCATTACATTGCTGTCCATAAATCGGCCAACCTGCTTGTGCACCGGTCTCAAATCTCAAGCGACCGTATTTTTTTGCTCAACACTTTAAGGGATCAGATCAATCAGAGGATTTACCCCGTTCACAGACTCGACAGGCCTACTTCTGGCGTTATTATTTTTGGACTTAATCCATCAGCAACACAAAGACTGTCGCAACTTTTTAAAGACGGGCTCGTTAAAAAAACATATCTCGCGGTCGTCCGTGGTTGTGTCCACGGCACGCAACGTATCGACTACCCGCTCAAAGAAGGTGCACAGACAAACCTTAAAACGGCCATCACCGATCTTCAATCATTGGCAACTCTTGAACTCCCGATTGCAAACTCCAGGCACACCACATCGCGCTACACATTCTTAAGACTCTTTCCAAAGACCGGAAGATACCATCAGCTCCGCAAACATCTCGCCCACATCTCTCATCCGGTTATCGGTGATGTGAGGCATGGTTCGGGGGAACACAATCAAATTTTTAGAACACACCTCAACGTAAACAGGCTCCTGCTGTTTGCCGAGAGTCTGCAATTCACACACCCCTATACAGATCAGGACGTCACCATCAGGATGGATCCAGACGCAGACTTTGTGAAGGTCTGTGAATTATTTGGAGGGCTTTGAATTTCGGGGCCAGTCTTGCCTTTTTAAGTTTTGGTTGCAGGTGACAAGAATGTTGTAACCATTGAGAATCAATATTGCGATCTCCGGATCCCAAACCAACGTCAGCCCCCCCCCCTCACACCCTTGCGCCAAGCGGTGCAGCCACCACAAATTCTTCGTATTTGTTCTGCCATTTAGGCGGGAGGTCTACCTCGATTTCGGATCCGTGCGCGGTGTTTTTTGATGAGATCACACAGCCGTGTGTGTAGAGATCATGGAGCACCTTGCCCAATGAATGCGGGACCAGCAGGCGCAGACGGCGGTAGTAACACAGGCTGAGTTTTTCTTCGACCTGAGTCAGCAGTGTTTCGATGCCAAAGCCCTTGAGTGCCGATATTTTAACCGCGCCATTGACAGCGTTGCTCAACACGCAACCCTCGGGCAGCTCTGTCTCCAGGCGGTCTATCTTGTTTAACACATTGATGACCGGTTTGTGATGAAGGCCCAGATCTACCAGCAGATTTTCGACAGTCTTGATCTGCTGCGCCCTGTCCGGGTGACTCGCATCGATAATGTGCAGCAGCACATCGGCATTGGCCACTTCTTGAAATGTTGATTTAAAGGACTCGATGAGCTCGAGGGGAAGATTGCGGATAAATCCCACCGTGTCCGAGACCAGAACCTTCTGCCCCGATGCCAGACGAATTTTTTTTGTCTTGGGATCAAGCGTCGCAAAGAGTTTGTCTTCAACAATCACATCGTCACTGCCGGTGAGCTGATTAAATAATGTCGACTTGCCGGCATTTGTGTAACCGATAAGAGAGAGCGTTGGGATCGGGACAGAGTTTCTTTTGTTGCGATGCACCTCACGTGAACAGGCCACCTTTTTTAGATTTTTTCTAAGCATGTTGATACGCTCACGCACACGCCTGCGGTCAACTTCGAGTTGTGTTTCGCCGGCCCCGCGCAGGCCAATGCTGCCACCGCGCTGTTTGGAAAAATGCGTCCAAGCCCCGACAAGTCTTGGCAGCAGGTATTGGTACTGGGCAAGCTCGACCTGCAGTTTGCCCTCCTTTGACTGGGCACGCTGCGCAAAGATATCGAGGATCAGGCCGGTCCGGTCAATCACACGAACCCCCCACGCCTCTTCGAGATTTCTGTTTTGTATGGGGGACAACTGATGATCAACAATCGCAAGTTCGACGTTGAGTTCCTTAAGACGATTTTTAACTTCTTCTACTTTGCCCTGTCCGATGAATGTGGAGGGGTTGAATTGCCTGATCTCGACAAACTCGCTGCCCACAAGGTCTGCACCGGCGGTGTATACAAGATTCATGGTCTCTTCGACACTCTCGTGGGCCTCGGATCGCGTCATTTTAAAGGTGTGTATACCCAATACGTATGTTCTTTCAGGTACAAATTTTCTTTGATACATCAAACCTCTTTTGTTTTAGGCCAAAGATCCCAATGACAAGGTTTTGCACCCAATGCCGTGCCCTGTTATTTGCTTTTCGTCAGACAAACCTCACCGCCTTGTGATCAAACAACTCGTTAATCCTGTGCTGCAGAGGCTCACACGCGATCACAGAATGCTCTGCCGGCAGTGCGATAACCGTCTCGAAAAAATGCTCTTCTTTAAGGTGAAAAAAAACCAGACTGTCGCCCTTGTAGTGTTTAATGATGTCCATGAAGGATTGAACTTTATCTCCCGTAAACTTTTTATAAGGAATTTCCAGATGAATACTCCTTGTTGCCTGCTTGATCCTCTCGCTTAATATTTCGATCTCCTCTACCACTATTTTATCACCTTCGCTCCCATGGTCAACGATTCCTTTAATGATGAGAGGCTGATCAACAGCCAACTTCCCTTCGCACGCCTTAAAAGCCCTGGCAAACACCACCACCTCAACTTTGCCGTAAAGGTCTTCCAGAAAACCAAAGGCCATCTTCTGCCCTTTTTTGGTCACGATGACACGGTGGGAAAGGATGGTCCCGCCTACCGTCACGGGTGTGTCTTTTGACAGCCTGCTTAAATCGCGGATGCTATGGGTTGTCACCGCTTTAAGGTGATCTGCATAGGCCTCAAGCGGATGACCGGAAAAATAAAAACCAAAGACCTCTTTTTCAAATTTTAATATTTCGTTCTTTGACCACTCTCCCTCGTCCTTGACACTCAGACCCACCGGGGATTCCTTGGTTGTGTCCATGCCAGAGAAGAGATCGCCCTGTCCCTGCCGCTCGTCTTTCTGCCGTGTCACAGCAAGATCAACAATCTGGGGCGCCAACTCACACATGGCTTTTTTGGTCATGCTAAAATCATCAAACGCACCCGCCTTGATAAGAACATCAATCACTTTTCTTGTGACGCGGCTTAAATCTACCCGCACACAAAAATCGTACAGGCTTTTAAAAACACCGCCGGACTCCCTGGCTGTGATGATGGAATCAATGGCGCTGCTGCCCACCCCCTTGAGTGCTGCAAGCCCATACCGGATAAATCCGCTTTTCTCTACTGTAAAATCAATCTCACTCAGGTTGATATCGGGGGGCAGTAGCTTGATGTTGTGATGCTTGCAATCATCGATGAAGATAAAAATCTTGTCCGTGTCGTTAATTTCTGTCGACAGTATGGCTGCCATGTATTCTGCCGGGTAGTGGGTTTTGAGCCATGCCGTCTGATAGGACACCATCGCGTATGCCGCAGAATGTGACTTGTTAAAACCATACCCCGCAAACTTTGCCATAAGGTCGAAGACATTTTCTGCCTTTTTAAGATCGAGGTTGTTTTGTTTTGCACCGTCCAAAAATCTTTTTTTCTGCGCGTCCATCTCCTTGACCTTTTTTTTGCCCATGGCACGGCGCAAAATATCGGCCTCTCCGAGGCTATAATTGGCCAGTTCCGAGGCGATCTTCATCACCTGTTCCTGATAAACAATGACCCCGTAGGTCCCTTTTAAAATTTTTTCGAGCTGTGGGAAAGAATAGACAATCTCTTTTCTGCCCCATTTGCGCTCGATAAAATCATCCACCATCCCCGACTCCAGAGGCCCCGGCCTGTACAACGCCACAAGCGCAATGATATCCTCAAAGCAGCCGGGCTTGAGTTTTTTCATCAACTCACGCATCCCCGATGATTCGAGCTGAAATATCCCGCAGCCGTCGCCCTCTCCCAGGGACTTTAAAACGGTTTCGTCATTCATCGGGATATCGGTGATATCAACCTCGACACCGCAGGATCTTTTGATGTTATCGATCGTCTTTTTGATCACCGTCAGGGTTTTAAGTCCCAGAAAATCAAACTTGATCAGCCCGATCTTCTCCGCGCTCTTCATGTCAAACTGCAATACAATATCTTCCTTTGAACCCTTGTACAGGGGGGAAAAATGCCACAGGGGTTTGTCGGTGATGATCACACCCGCCGCATGCACCGATGCGTGGCGGCTTAAACCCTCAAGCCTCAGTGAAACATCCACAAGACGCCTGACCGTGTCTTCCTTCTCATACAGCGCCTTTAAATCGGGCTCCTGCTCCAGGGCCTTTGTGAGTGTGATGTCCAGCGCATTGGGAACCATTTTTGCAATCTTGTCCACGTAGTCGTAATCGAGCTCCATCACGCGCCCCACATCGCGCAAAACCGCTTTGGCCTTCATTTTGCCAAAGGTGATGATCTGTGAGACATTGCCGTATTTTTTTGTCACGTAGTCAATAACCTCTCCGCGACGGTCCTGGCAAAAATCCACATCAAAATCTGGCATGCTGATGCGTTCGGGATTAAGAAATCTTTCGAACAGAAGATCAAAGGGAATGGGGTCGATGTCTGTAATTGAGAGCGCGTAGGCCACCAGAGAACCCGCGCCAGACCCGCGTCCGGGGCCGACAGGAATCCCACGCTGCTTGGCCCAGTTGATAAAATCGGCCACGATGAGAAAATAACCGGAGAAGCCCATTTTTTGGATCACAGAGAGTTCGTGCTTAAGCCTCTCCTCGTAAAACGCCCGGTCTTCATCCAAAAGTTTCTGCGCTGTTTTTATTCTGTCCCAGCGTTGGTTAAAACCATGCGCGGCCTTTTCTGTCAGGGATTCATCCAGTGTCTTTCCGGGTTCCACCTCATATTGCGGCAGGTAATATTGACCGTAAGTAAAATGATAATCGCAGCGGCCGACAATCTCCTGAGTACTGGCAAGGGCCTCTGGACAAAACGCAAACAGCTCCTGCATTTCCTGCTCTGATCTAAAGTGGTATTCATCAGTAGAAAATTTCATCTGGTCGTGGGGAGATGTGATGGTTCTGCCAATCTGAATATCGCGCAGGACCTCGAACGCGCTTGCGTCTTCCCTGCCAAGGTAATGGATGTTGTTGGTTGCAACAACAGGAACACCTGTTTCCTTTGCAATCGACACAAGTTCTTCATTTGTTTTTTTTTGCCCCGCAAGACCGTTGTCCTGAAGTTCGATGTAATAATCAGAAAAAATAGACGCGTATTTTTTGACCGCACGAACAGCCTCTTCGCGTCTCTCGTTATAAAGATGGTGGTTGATCTCGCTGTTAAAACCGGATGAGAGGGCTATGAGACCTTGGCCGTATTCTTTGAGCAGCGCAGTATCGACACGCGGCTTGTAATAAAACCCCTCAAGATAGCTCTGTGTGATCAAACGCGAAAGATTTTTGTAACCCTCTTCATTTTTGACAAGCAAGAGAATCTGCCAGAGAACATCCTCTCCTTTTTTGTATTGTTTAAGTTTGTGATTATCGTAATTGGGCAGAAAGAGCACGCACCCAAGCAAGGGTTTGATCCCGGCCTGCTCCGCCGATTCAAAAAACTCGACGGCACCAAAGATATTCCCGTAATCCGTGATGGCAAGCGCCGGCATCTCGTGTGTTTTGGCCTTGCCCACGGCGTCCTTAATACGCGTGGCCCCGTTTAAGAGACTGTACTCGGTGTGCAGATGCAGGTGTGAAAACATTTTTTTAAATTACGAGATTCCGACCATGATCCCGGCTAAGGGCTAAGGGCTCAGGGCCGGGGGCTCTCCCTATATTCCCCAAAGACTTCCCGGAGTGTGAGAGAAATCTCTCCCAGAGTGGTGTAACATTTTACCGCCTCGTAAATAACCGGCATGAGATTTTCTGTGCCGCTTGCTGCCTGTCTCACTGCCGCCAACGCCTTTTTTACCTGATGATTGTCCCGTCTGCCTTTGAGTGTGGCCAGTCTTTTTATCTGTTCGGCGGCAATCCCCTCGTCAACCTTAAGGATGGGGGGCTTTATTTTTTCTGTGAGGACATAATCGTTGACGCCCACCACAGTCCTGTCTTTTTGTTCGAGAGATTTTTGATACTCGTAGGCAGCACTTTGAATCTCCCTTTGCATATAGCCTGATTCAACAGCCTTGACCGCCCCGCCCATCTCGTCAATCTTTGTGATGTACTCCATGGCCCGCTTTTCAATCTCGTCCGTCAGTGACTCGACAAAATAAGAGCCGGCCAGAGGGTCCGCCGTGTCTGTGACGCCGGTCTCGTGTGCCAGGATCTGCTGTGTCCGCAGGGCAATCATGGCAGACTGTTCTGTCGGTAACGCCAGAGCCTCATCTCTGCTGTTGGTGTGCAGGCTCTGTGTCCCGCCAAGGACGGCACTGAGGGCCTGATAGGCTACACGGACAACATTGTTGTCGATCTGCTGCGCGGTGAGTGTTGACCCGCCTGTCTGCGTGTGAAACTTGAGTTGACAGGAACGGTCGTTAGCGCCAAATCTTTCGCGCATGAGTTTTGCCCACAGGCGGCGTGCGGCCCGAAACTTTGCCACTTCTTCAAAAAAATAATTATGTGCGTTAAAAAAGAATGAGAGATTGGGGGCAAACTCATCGACCTTAAGCCCCGCATCAAGCGCCGCCTTTACGTAGGCCAGACCATTGGCGAGCGTAAAGGCAACCTCCTGAACAGCAGAACTCCCCGCCTCGCGAATATGATATCCCGAGATGGAGATGGTGTTCCACTTGGGAACACGCTGTTTGCAGAAGGCAAAAATATCGGTGATGATCCTCAGCGATTCCCGGACAGGGTAGATGTAGGTCCCACGCGCCACGTATTCTTTGAGAAGATCGTTTTGAATGGTCCCTTTAAGTTCTGTCGCTGCAATCCCCTTTTTTTCTGCTGCTGCGATATACATCGCAAGCAGCACCGCTGCTGTGGCATTGATGGTCATCGATGTAGAGACCCTGGAGAAATCAATACCGTCAAAGAGAATCTCTATGTCCTCAAGGCTGTCAATCGCCACCCCCGCCTTGCCGACCTCGCCCCGTGCCCTTGGATCGTCAGAATCAAACCCCATCTGGGTGGGCAGATCAAACGCAACAGACAGGCCCGTGCCGCCGGATGCGATGAGTTTTTGATAACGCTGATTGGACTCGCGGGCAGACCCAAAGCCCGCATAGAGCCTCATGGTCCACAAGCGTCCGCGGTACATGTCGTTGTACACACCGCGAGTAAAGGGATGTTGGCCGGGGAGTGAGAGCCCATCGCATGCCCCCGAGTCTCTCTGCCCTGCCATATAAACAGGGGCCACAGAAATTTTGGACGGGGTATGATATTCGAGCTTGCGCTTGTTGGAGTGTGTCATTTCTAAAACAATGAGCGGCCCCTGCAGTAAACATCAGGGCCTCGATTCTTAAACCAGAATGCAGCCATTGAAACGTGCTGGCAACAGGGGATACGGTTTATGTTAAAACGGGATATCGTCATCAGTCTCAAACATAGGCGGGCCGTTGTCGGCCGGGGCCGAGGCTGCGCCATCACTCTGAGAAATGTCGGCAGCGGGAGCTGAACCCCGCTTATCCAAAAACTGAACGATCTGCGCGTTGACCTCTGTTGTATATCTTTTGTTGCCGTCTTTATCGTCCCATTGACGTGTCTGGAGACGCCCTTCGATATACACCGCACGCCCCTTGGCAAGATACTCTTTACACAGCTCTGCCAGCTTGCCCCACACCACGATCCGGTGCCACTCGGTCTTTTCTTCGAGATTACCGGTCTGTTTGTCCTTCCAGCGTTCTGTTGTTGCAATATTAAAATTTGCAACAGCACTCCCGCTCGCTGTGTAACGAATCTCGGGGTCTTTGCCCAGATTGCCTATCAGTATAACCTTGTTAACACTTGCCATGATTTACCTCTTTATTTGGCGCCTTTGAGTGCTGCGAAAATACCCACAAGCAAAGGCGTATGGTTTATGTTCAGGAATTTCAAAGTTGACAAACCGCGGGTGCCTGCCTCGCATAACGAGGCGACTCAACCGCGTCCCCCAAGGGGATTTCCTTCGGGGCATCAAAGTCAAGTCAGTCACTTGTGTTTGTTCAAACAGTCTTTGCTAAACACGACGCAGGTCATTGTCAATGGGTTAAATCAAGATGTAAGGACAACACCGTTTTTTCTAAAAAAAACAAGAAACTTTACACATGTCTGTCCGATGCTGCAGACAGGGGGATGCTTTGTCCAAGATTTTATTGATTCCAGAATTTTGAACACGGTGTGTCCATGATTTTTGGCAATGTGTATAAAATATTGGACACCCCGATGTTTTATAAATATAACTGTATAACAATTGTGACATTTAATTGTTTGATTTTTTGGCACAATGATTGCTTCTAAGCTTAAGCGGAGGGGCCACACATGGATAATCACATTTTATTTATAGACGATGACAACACCTTTCTCGCAGGACAAAGGGACCTCTTGTCTGATCGATTTATGGTCTCAATAACCAGCAGTCTGGACTCTGCGTTCTTGATTATCGAACAAAACCCTGTTGACCTCGTCTTTCTCGATGTTAACTTTGGATTAATAAAGGAAGGCATTAACTATTTAAGGGTTTTAAAAGAAAAAGACCCGTCCCTTGTGGTCATCATGCTTTCCGGGTGCAAGGATCCGGACCTTGTGGTGAGGGCCATTAAAAATGGGGCTGATGACTACATCTGCAAGCCCTGTCCTATCGGTGAGCTCATCGGTGTGATAGAAAAAAATCTCTCAAAAAAATCAGAAAAGGATAAAAGTGCCGCGTTGATCGAATACTGCAACGATCAAAAAAACAAGATCAAGTTTTTAACCAATTCGGAAAAGGCAAAAGAGGTCTTAAGAAAGGCTGGCCTGTTAAAAGGGCATAACACCAATATTCTCATCGAGGGGGAGAGCGGCACGGGAAAAGAAGTTCTTGCCAAATACATTCACTCCCTCGAAAACAATCCCAAAAGACCTTTTATTGCCCTTAACTGCGCGGCCATTCCCGACAATCTTTTAGAGTCTGAGCTTTTTGGATACGAGCGGGGTGCATTTACGGGGGCCATCAAGAGAAAAATTGGCAAGTTTGAACTTGCTGACAAGGGCGATATTTTTCTGGACGAAATCAATTCCCTTAAACCGGATTTTCAGGCAAAGCTCCTGCGTATCCTGCAGGAAAAAGAGTTTTATCGCGTGGGCGGGACAGTCTCTGTCAAAGTCAACGTGAGGGTGATTGTTGCCTCCAATAAAGACCTTCAGACCGAAGTCCTCGAAGGCCGATTTCGCCAGGACCTCTTTTACAGACTCAGGGTCATAGCGCTCACGATCCCGCCTTTAAGAGACAGACCAGAAGATGTCTCGCTGCTGTTTAACCATTTTATCAAGACCTACAAAAAAAATGAGGGGTCCGTGGTCTTTTCACAAAACGCCCTCAAGGTCATTCAGGGCTATAGCTGGCCCGGCAATGTCAGGGAGTTGGAAAATCTGGTGCAGTCCCTCCTGATTGTCTCAGGGCATGGGGAGATCAAGGTGGAAAACCTCCCCGTCTGGATGCTCGGAAACAACAAGTTTAAACCCGAAGCCCGCGATCTCACAGAGCTTACTCACAACGAAATCACACGTGCGCTTAATTATTATATCGAAAAACACGAGAAGCTTATTATCAAAAAAGCCATAGAGGAAAATAAAGGAAACACCACAGAGGCCGCTAAAGTTCTCAACATCAGCAGATCGACGCTCTATAACAAACTGAACAAAGAAGGGCTCGACGCCTGACTCAAAATGTCACTAACGATAGAAAATACGTTTGACATTTTGACGCTGTGTGTGCTCCCATTTAAAGGGGCTTTTAACACAAGTTGATCTTTTAATAATAAATATCCCTGGGGTTTGTGTGTACCAAAAGTCATAGAGAACCTCTGTAGTGTAAAGCAATGCTGATTTTTTGCGTTTGACATTATTTATCTCAGGAGTTTCATGGTTCTTCCAACCCGACCACCCTCGTCGGCCGTTAACCTGCCGGTCAGGCAACTCACACCAGGTGCCCCTGCCCCTGGTGCCCCTGCCCCTGGTGCCCCTGTGTCAGGTGGTGCTCCAGTCCCGTCGCGAGTTTTGCCATCGCCATCTCCTGATCATTTTGATCCCACCAAAAGGCCATCGGCCCCTTACATTTTTGTCCCTGCCAGTCCATGCGCATTAGGTGTTGACAGGTTTGCAAGCGAGCCACCAGCCAGTGTTTTGGGCCGCGGTAGACCGACCCATGTTGTCAAACTTACAGGGCCAGAAGCTGCTGTATTCAGTGCCATGCATCATGCTCGCGCAGCGTCACGACAGGCGACCGAGACTGTCTCAGAGGCTCAGGGAGCAATGCGCGAGCAGGGAGAACAGCGTCTCCAGGCGCTTTCTGTCATCCGCGAAACAGGTGTGATCGAGAGCGATCTTAAGGCCGCCGAAGGGCATTTCAAACAGGCAGAGACCGCTGTCAAAAAGGTCAACGCGTTCTTTGGTCCTTTAAGCAAGGGGGTAGGCGGTGCAACCAGAGAGTCTGCAGCAAAACAACTACGGGATCTTCTGGAGATGCAAAATTTTAACGAGATTGCGGCAATTGTAGATGCGTTTAAAATAAGTCATCCAGAAATCTTTAACCAAACAAACCTCGCGTCCTTTATAAAAAATGAAGCGCAAAAAACAAGTGATCTCGACAGCGAAGATCTTTCTCCCAATGCCATAAAGGACTTTATCGAAAAAACACTTCAGTGGGGAAGGCTTTATCTTAACTCTGCGGGCGATGCGCTTGCTGCAAGACTTAACGAGATCATCGCAAAAAATCCAGGCATGAACCTGGGCCCTCCTGTGGGCAGCATGAGCGCAGAGTCTGAGGCCCTCCTTCAAAGGGCCGAAGGGCTTACTCAACAGGCTAATGCCTTGGAAAAGTTGCTGTCAGAAGAGGACAAACTGCGCAGAAGCGCCATTCTGAGACAGACGAAAGAAGACTCCCTAACGCTGGGGGAGCTTAACAAAAACATCTCACGACTCGAAAAGCTTGTCGCAAAAAAAATCAAGGTCCAAGAGTACGCAGCTTTTCTCAACGACCCTGCCAACAACGATCCCGATAAACAGACAAAAATCAACCAGCAGACCGCGGAGCTTCAAAAGATAACCGCAGCAGAAGAGGAATTACAAACCCTCACGCAGCAAAGGCTGGCTGTCAATCAGCGCATAGACGCTGGCAAGAACGAAATGAACCACATCATGGGACCCATCCTTTCTTTGAGGGAAGAGTCCGGCCTGTTAAGACAACAGGCAAAGGACCTTGTGGACAGCAGGTTGTCGGCATTCCGCAACGCTGTTGTGGACATAAGAACCGCTGCAGAACAAGTCGTTGAGGACTCTTACAAACGCGAGGGCGAGATTATCTCCGGTCTCGTCGAAAATGCCGTTGATGTCTCCTACTCCGGCATGAAACTCTATAAGCAAGGCGCAGACAAGACAACAATAGAAACAAGAAAGGCTCATCTCGCTCAATATCAAAAAACACGACACCTTTATTATCAAATGCTTTCAGCAGCAGCACAGCTCTATAACGCATCCGTTGATTCTGATAAAGAGGCGTACGAAGCAAACAGCCAGCATATTGGCAAAAGCAAACAACTGCTCAAGGCCCATAAGCGACGGGTCACCGCACAAAGAGGCATGACCCTGCCCGAAGAGCAAAAGGGACGCGGTTTGTTTTATACAGATATGCCGGAGGGACTTAACCTTCCTGACCGCATCCCCCTCTTTGCACGCCCTGTACAACGCAGTGCAGAAGGAAAATCTGTGGGCAAAGATGCGGCCTATATAGGTAGTGGCGAGATGCCCCGCTACTTCGACATTGCGCTTGGCACAGCTGTCATGTTTCAACACCCGGACGAGATTCTCCCAACAGATCAGGCCATTTTGCTGGATTTTCACGGCGCCACAACGCAGAACTCCAGCATCAACTCGCTGGGGTATGATATCGGCCTCTTTAACACCCGATTTGCGGACAGGACACCCAATAATACCCCGCAGAGGCTGATGGCCACTATAGGTTTTAGCAATCCCTTTCACGATCTTGGACCGCATGACCCCGCCCTTTATCAAATGCCTGAGCTGATTCGCTGGGTCTCTGCCATTGTCGAGAGGTACGGTGGTTATGACAAACCCATAGAACTCAAGGGCAGGAGCTTTGGGGCAAACCTTGTATTAGAATACAGACAGCAGGTCCGCGATTCAAAGGTCAGGCGGGTCTACGCCCAGTCCGGTTATAACGCCACACCTTACTGGCTCTGGGAAGATTTTAAATCCCTCAGAGAAAGGGGGCGTCAGTTCTATCAGCCAGCCGTTGACTGGCTTAAGTTTCTTGAATCACAGTGGACCTTCCTTGACCTTGCAGGTCAACCTCCAAACATGCAGGCTGTGCTTCTTGTGGGACTAAAGGATGACTACGTAAAAAAATCTCCAGCACAATACCCCGAAGATTTCTTAACGGCCCACCCGGAGTTTAGGGACAGGACTCCGGACGAGATCGGGCTCCTAAGTTTCTGGCTCTCTTTTTTAACAAAGAGTAAAAATGTAGATGCCAGGTTCTATCGTGATGGCGGACATTTTCTTTACAACGCCGATTTCGAAAGCCCGCATCTCATCGCACAGGTCTTACAAGACCTCGACGCATACTTCAGAAACAATCCCCAGAGATCCGATTTTCCTGGTTCAGGGGCAGACAAACCTGTTGGAGAACAACTGGCTGATTTTTTCAGACAGTTTGTCGCGCGCGGAGGTAACATCCATGCCGATCTTATCAACGATGAAGGCGTGTTAACACCGGAAGAGGCCATGAGGTTGTCAGGGCTGATCTTTGCGGGAGAGGGTGAAAGTGACAGGTCTTGACATGTTGACACCTACTGCATGGTGATCAGCCCCGAATTGTTTATCGTGATGGTCTTGGTGTCCCCATTTTCATTGCGCAGGACAAAACTCCCATCGCCATTGATCGCTGTGGGTGTCCCCACATCATCAAAGGTCACTGTGTCAGAAGCGGGAAAGGTAATCCCGTGGTACTCCTCGCCCGTGTTTGAAAGGTCCTCTGACATGGGCAGGTGATCGTAAGGAGAGGTCACCACGGTATCGGTGGCCACCTCGTAGACTTCGTACGTTGTCCCGCCCGCACCACCGGTGGTCCTTACTCCGTGGTCATTGCCGGTTGTCATCGAAAGATTCTGCGCGTATCTCATGTCACCCTCTAGTTTTCTCGCGGCACCGTCCAGCGTGATCGCCTGCGTGTCTGCAAGCATGGGAAAGGACGAGATAGCCACAATGGATACAAGAGCAAGGACCAGGACAAGCTCCATGAGCGAAAAACCCAGATTGTTGAACAAAAGTTTTTTCATAAATATTGCAACCGACTTTAACCCTACAAACAGCAATTGAACCACACTAAGCGACAGGAGATACGGGATTTAATTGGGTTCGGAGAGTCAAAGTTGCTCACCCAACGGGTGAAGCACGGGAAGTCGCGTAGAACCCAATTAAATCCCGTATCTCCTGTCGCCTTGTATTCTTAAACTGCCGCTTCCAGGTTAACAGCCCCTATGATCAGGGGCTGTTAAACAAATGCCATGACCAACAACTACTGCACCTGAGAGAGGCTCATGATCACCACAAGGTCCTGAAAATCTGCGCCGGTTGTATCGCCTTCGTTCATGTTTGTCCCCAGCTCGAAGAGATAGATCACCTGATTGGCCTCTATACTGACAAGACCGGCCTCATCGAGATAGGGTTCCAAAAATTCGGCCACACTCTGCTGATCCCCAAAACCAACCATGGCAGGCGGGGCGTCTCCATTAACCAGCGTTTGCACCTGGCTTAAGTTTGTTGAGTTGTAGGTCCTGCTAAAATTGTTGCACGAGGCAAGGCTCGCCGTGGCACGTATGACGTAATCGCTTTCTGTTGTCGTGGTTGTTTCGTAGGACTCGCCACCGTCTACATCGGCGCCGCTATAGAGTGCAGAGCAGACATTATCCTTGCAAAGCTCGACACTGACGTTGATTTCGGCCCCACCCACACCACAGGTGATCGAGGAACCAATGACATCAAGGTCGACAAGGTAGTTGGTCTCGACAGTGACCACCCCGTTTGTGACCTCAAAACCCTCTCCCAGAGCAGCAGAGGCATCAGGGACATCACCCGCCCTGAAGGTGCTTTCAAGATGACTGCCGTCCGAGAAATCAAAGCGGACCGTGTACCAGCCGCCGGAGACAGGTTCTGCTGAAAAAGTTGCATCAACCAGATAATTGTTGTCGTTATCTGTCAGGTTGAAATTGGAAACGTCGATCTCCTGTCCGGCAGAGGCCGCTGCTGTTGTTGCTGCGGGGATCTCTCCCACCTTAAAGATAGAGGTTCCGTTGACATCAATCTGTTGCACCGTTGCGTCCAGGGTCTCGTCCTCACAGGCCGCAAGATCAACAAGCTGATCCCCGCTTGCCGTGCATGAGGTCACAACGGGAAGATCTGCCTCGCAGGGACCTATATAATCCTGATTGTGATGTTCACCCTCTCCATTGTTGTGGCCATTGCGCCACCCGGCCTCGTTAACAGAAAGTGTGTGCGCGTTTTCGGGATTCCCCGGCGGCACATGGCAGATCCAGAACTTGCCGTTTGGAGGCTCGCCAATACCCGACTGGTCTGCCTCACATCCGATACCTACAGCGCACGCGCTCCAGTCCCATGACACTGTTACCTTGGTCAGGATAGCCACTTCATTACAGCCCTTGTCCAGCGACATATTAAAAACCTGGTTATCCTGCTTGATGGCCGTACTTAAAACATCATCGACACAACTCCCCGCAAAATTGGCATTGATGGTCTGGGTCTTGACGGCATTGCCCACAGTCGCTGTGACGGTGATGGTCCCGGCTGCAGGATCGGTGGTCACATCAAAAGAACCCTTGCCGTCGAAGGTCTTGTTTGTCACAGCGGGGTCGTCTCCTTTGGAGAGTTTGTCCAGCGCCCATTGAATCCCCCCGTTACCGTAGGCCAGTGCCTTGACAGAATCGCTGTGATTGGCAGAACTGGATGTGTCGGTTCCCGAGATATTAACCACGGTTGTCGCCGCCGCAGCAAGCACAACCATCACCACAACCGCACCCAGCAGACTGCTCCCTCTGTTGTTTTTAAGAGTGTTAAACATACACGTACCCCCTTCTTTTTGGAAACTGGTTTTAGTAAACTATTAAATACCCCCCCACAACAAAACAAGACTCTCATGCACTGCTACTGATAATTAACATACCCCAAAAAAGATCTGGGGATCACCGTTGTGCTCAGGGTGATACTCCCCTCTTCGTCCATAGGCTCGGTGGTCACCGTGATTTTAAACCGTCTCACATCGGTAATACTGCCATCAACAGGCTCCAACACAGCACCGGTGCCATCTTGATACTCGATATCAAAGTCCTCAACCTTGGGAATAATAACGTCACTGTTACGAAAGACAGCAAGGCTCCCTCCGCTTGCGGACAGGCTGAATGTGGCCGGCTGCCCGTCTTCGTCTATAAAGCTCATGCTGCTTGCCGTGATGCTGGAGATGTCCGTTGTTTCGAAATAGCGTATTTCGTGCACCATGCGATTTACAGCGTAACGCACATCGGCGATGGTGGTTTTTCTGTTGGCAATAAAGGAATAGGTCTTTGCCTGCTGAATCATGGTCTCGGAGGCGACACCAAAGATAATCCCCGCAATCACAATGGAAAGCACGATCTCAAACAGGGTAAAACCCCCGCTGCTTTTGAGACGCATTGACATGCTGCTGTTTTTTTTCATTACGGCTCCCAAAGATGATCTGTATTCCTTGTGTCGCGGCATAGCACACCCATTAAATTCCTTCCATCTTTTTTGTCCCCCCAGGCGATCCCTCAATTGATCAGAAGCAACCTCTGTGCCAACAATGCGCCACCTTTTCGCTTCACGGCAAAACTTTTATGCAACCAGCGCATTTTATTTTGCAAACTCCGCTCTGCCCGACCAGCTTCTGATTACTGCTGGCCATCTCCACCGTGATGGTGTCCCAAAAAAATATATGCAGAACACAGGCCAACCAAAACCATGTCTTCAGGGAGTAAATGAGAAGGGTTGGGAAGGTGCCGGGCTTGAAACACCCTCCCAACCCAGGGAAGTGAAAAACAGAGAAGATCAACCTTTAACATCAACAGCAAACCGTGCGCGCTTCTTTCTCACAGGGAGACACAGATCTCATCACCACCCCCACATTCAGCACAACTACATCACCCCTACAACAGCCTCCTCACCTGCAGATCCAATATCGGCAACAAGGGTGGATACCATGACTTTTTGATTATCTTCTGTACCCCAACGCACCACAACGTCGACCTTCTTTATCCCGCTCCCCTCCTCCGGTGTGGTCAGATCGCTGGCAGATACCTCTGTGATCGTAACGATCCTGATGTATCCCTCAAAATCCCCTGTGAGTGTCTCGGCCGCGTACGTTTGAGAGTCTTCCACAATGTAACTGTAACCCACAAACTGATTATCAGCGAGTATACTTTCCACCTTTTCATTGGCAAGCTGAGAAGCAACTACGCTCATCTCCCGGTTGACAGACCGAGAGAGCGACCCCTGAGTCACACCCAAGCCACCCATCACGATGATCGAAAGGATGACAACAGACAGCAGAGACTCCATGAGTGAAAAGCCTCTATTGTTTTTGAGCGATCTAATCATACCCCCCCCAAAGACCATTGCTTCCCCACATCACTCCCAAGCAACCCTTGTGCCAAAAGACTGACATTTTTATACCGCATTGATATCAAATGAAATTTTATGCCCCTTGTTTTGTGGCGCTGGTTTTTTAAATCCAAACAAGAAACAAGTGCCATCAATTTGTGATGATTTGTTACGTTTGTGGGGATCGACACAAGAGGAAGGCTTTTTTTACCGTGATTATCAACCTCAAGCAAGCTAGTAACCGTCTCATGATGTCGGTAAACAGGCAGCAACAACAGGAGATCACCAACTACCTCGCGGGTTTTATCTCCGAGCACAAAAAAAATAAAATCGAGGAAATTTTAAACAAACGGACCCGATACTTGACCGTCGCCTTCGAAAATGTCTACCAGTCACATAACGCGAGCGCCGCTCTCAGATCCTGCGAGTGCTTTGGTATTCAAGATGCCCACATCATAGAAAAAAACAACAGCTTTAAACCCAACAGCGACTGTCTGCAGGGATCAGCCAAGTGGCTCACAATAAAAAAACACCCGCACACAGATCCTGATAACCTTGAAAACTGCATACGCTCGTTAAGAGACGGTGGTTATCACATTGCGGCAACAACCCTGCGTGAGGGCAGTATTCCCATTCAGGGGCTTTTTCTCGAAAAAAAAACCGCGCTGTTTTTTGGAACCGAAAAAGAGGGCCTCAGCGAAGAGGTCCACAGGGCGGCAGACACGCTTGTGCAAATCCCGATGCGCGGTTTTACCCAGAGTTTTAATTTATCAGTGGGTGTGGCCCTCTGCCTTTACGAACTGACCAAGAGGTTATCACACTTAAAAGAACACAGGGGCCTCAGCTCAGAAGAAAAAGACACGCTGAGACTTGAGTGGTACACACGCACGGTTCATCACGGGGATCTGTTGATAAAAAAATACCTCGACACTCAACAGGTTTAGTTTTGCAGGTTGGCAATCCTCATGAGGGCCTTAGGATCAAGGATTTTGATGTGTTTGCCGCGGGTTTCGATAACCTGCTCCGCCTTAAAGTCCGACAAAAGCCTGATCAGGGTCTCTGTTGCCGTGCCCACAAAACTGGCGAGTTCTTCTCGTGAAAGTTTGGCATTAAGCACACCGCTGTCTGCCTTGTCTGTCCCAAACTTGTTTCTCAACAAAAGCAAAACCTCGGCAAGGCGCTCTCTGACGGACTTTTGCGCCATGTCTCTCAACAGTTCTTCGGCAGTGCGCAACTGCGTTGTCAACAGCTTGATGATATTTAACGATAACCGGCTGTCTTCTTTGAGGACGCCGTAAAAATCGTCTTTGTCGATAAAACAAATAAGGGAATCATCAAGAGACGCCGCCGTTGCCGTGTAGCTGTCCTCTCCCAAAAAAGAACGGTAACCGATAATGTCGCCGGGTGTCGCCAGACGCACGATCTGTTCCCGCCTGTCGATCCCCGTCTTGAAGATTTTAACCTTCCCACTCCTGAGACAGTACAAACCCAAAGGCCTGTTGCCTTCGTGAAAAACAATCTGTCCCTTTTTGTAGGTGTTACAGGTTTTTTGAGAGCTGATTTTGGCCAACGCAGAATCATCCAGATTACAAAAAAGTGATTCCTTTAAGGCCGGGCATTTACTACAATCATAACCAGAGCTAACATTTGTCATGTTTTAGCGTCTACCAACATTAAATACGCCGCGTCAAAAAAAATTTTGCAAAATAAATTCAGTAAAGGTCCGGGAAGATCGCCATATCCTTTGACCTGTCAGCCAAAACTGCGATAAAAAGGGCCGCTGGGAGGGGTGAGTGTTATGTACACTCAACCGCGATTGGTTTATTTCTGTGAGGCTTGATGAAAAAAACATTTTTTTATCCGTTAACAATCGGCATTCTTTTGTTTGTTCCCTTAACAGTGTTGGCACACACGGGCGTTGGCAGTACGACGGGGCTTATTGCCGGCCTGTGTCACCCGTTTATGGGCCTTGACCACATGCTGGCCATGATCGCTGTTGGTCTGTGGGCCGCCCAGCGCGGGGGACGTGCAGTCATTGGATTACCGCTGACCTTTGTCTCTCTTATGATTATGGGGGGGATTCTTTCGTTCTGCGGTATTTCTGTTCCCTTTGTCGAAGAGGGCATCCTCGTCTCCGTGCTTGGGTTGGGGCTTCTCATCGTAACAGCCTTTAAGGTGACAACCGTCTTCAGTGTTGTTGTGGTGGCTGTTTGTGCCGTGTTCCATGGCCATGCGCATGGGTCCGAAATCCCTGCAGCAGCCGGCGCTGTAACCTACAGCGCAGGTTTTGCGCTTGCCACAGCCCTGCTGCATATCACCGGAATTTTCTGCGGCACAGCCCTTGATAAAAGCACCTTTAAAATGGCCTTGCGTCTTGGCGGCGGCATGATCGCCTTGGGTGGTTTGTTTCTGGCGCTGATATCATTGTAACAGCCCCCATGAGATAAAAAATATCCTCACCGGCACTTTTCTGTTGTTTTACTCCCACGAACCTGCCATCTTTTTTTTCATGGCACTGGCAATCCCCGCGTATCTGACACCCTCTGCGCCCTTAACATCAGGGAATCTCAGTGCTGTCTGGCAAGGGCCCCCCCCCGATACAAGCCGTTCATTCTTTTCGCCAGAAATGCAGTCTTACTTTGAGGGGCTCACCACCAGAGGGCTTGTGCGCAGGCCCCCCGCCCTGTTTAATGCAACACAACAGCGGGTGTTCTGTCCGCCCGGCCTCAGAGAATCAGCACAAATCACAGAAACACGCAGGCCCCCCGCCACACACGAGGACCCCATTGTTCATGCCGATCCTTTCCGTTGGCTCGAAACAGACTCGCCAGAGCGCGACCGCTGGCTCTCTGCTCAAAACGCTTATTCAAAGCGTTTTTTTAGAGGACTCAAGTGTCACACACGGTGGGAGTCCATCTTTAGAAATCTTTTTAACGAACCCAATGTCATAAAGTCCGTTGATCTTGGCGATCTCAGCATAGAACTGATCGACAGGGGTCTTAACAAACCAACCGAGCTTGTTGTCAAAAAGGGTGGCAAGGAAATCAAAACCCTCTTTTCAACCCACAGCCTTGCGCGCAACGGCACTGCCGCAGCCACAAGTTTCGAGATCGATCCCAACCAAAAATACGTGATCCTGCCCGTGTCCCGCAGGGGTTCCATCGATAACTACGATCTTTACGTTATCAACATCCGTACAGGCAAAACGCTTGAAATAGTCAAAAACGCTAGGGGCAACGGCTGGCTCTCCTGGCTGTCGGCGGATACCTTTAAGTACAACAGACTTGTCGGTAGGGACGAGATTACACTTATTCATAAACTGGGGAGCAGCAGGGATGGGATAGGGCAGGACAGGTTTTTAGAAACCAACGCCCGATTCTTTAACTCAAAAGATCGGGATGTCGTCTTTCGCAGCACACCGGACAACACATGGGTCAAAGCAATGAGCGGCAGCAAATGGAAACGCCTTAATGTGGTTGTTCAAAGGGACTTTGGCCAGATTGGCGATGAAAGACTTGTAGAAATCAAACACAATGGCAAAACAAAACTTGCCAAATTGACACTCAACAATACCACAGAGGGACAAGCCAGGGCTGCTACCGTGCAAGTTGTTCACGAAGCACAAGAAGACGCTGTGATAAAAAACATCACAAGAAACGAAGATCACATCGTGATACATTACGCTTATGGCAAAAAGCAGTGGCTGGAAGTCCTTAAATCCGATGGCACAAAAGAGAACGCATTCGACCTGCCTGATTGTTTTTCAATCACCCACATGGATTTTGTGGACAAGACCACATTAACGCTGACACTCACCTCTAATGTCATCAGAAAAAAAGACTTCAAGTTCGATATTGCAACGGGCCTTTTTGTTGACGCTGATCCTCAAACGGAGATGACAACCGATGAAAAGGGGCAGGTGTTTGTCACAGAGTATGTTGAGGTGGTCAGCAAGGACGGTACAAAGGTGCCGGTGAGACTCACTTATAAAAAGGGGCTTGTTAAAAATGGGCAAAACCCCGTGCTGATCGAGGGGTATGGCGGCTTTAATGTCCCCGGGCATTTTTATCCCGCGTTCAGCACACAATTAAAACACTTTATCGATCATGGTGGCGTCTACGTAGCCCCTGCCTTAAGGGGAGGAAACGAACTTGGAGAGAGCTGGCACAAACAGGGCATGAAAGAAAAAAAACAAAACGTCTTTAACGATCTCTTTGCCACCGCAGAGTTTCTTATTAAAGACCAGCTCACGCAGCCAAAAAAGATCGCCGCAATGGGTTGGTCAAACGGCGGGCTGCTCATGGCGGTTGCCGCCACCCAGCGTCCCGATCTTTTTGGTCTTATCATTGCCGGTAATGGTGTTCACGACATGCTCAGGCGCGACAATCTTGATCCCGAGTTTAACGACGGCTGGGCTTATGAGTACGGCCATACCCAAGACCCCAGGCAGTGGCCTTATTTCGAGGCCTATTCACCCGTCCATAACGCACGCCCCAGTCCCCACATGCCAACGGTGCTTGTCCTTGTTGGCAGAAACGACTCGCGGGTTGACCCCGCCCACTCCTATAAGTTTGCCGCAGCCCTGCAGAAGGTGAGTCACCCGGATCAAAAAATTCTCTTAAGCAGCATGCCCAATGCCGGCCACTGGATGACGTACGAAGATCTGCAGGATCTCATTGGCTGGTGCAGCAATGCGCGTATCTGGTCCACCATTTTTGAAACGCTGGGGATGGAGGTGGCTTGACAAGTGACTCACTTGACCTTGACGCGATTGAGTGCTTCTATCATGCAAAGAATGAGCCCGCGCTCAATCAGCTTTGAAATTCTTGGACTTCGAGTTACAGCGGTGCAGCTGATTTTTGTTCCCTGTAGACATGAACCGAGGCCTCACCGGACGATATGATACCCAATTCCTTTGCCGCCGCAAAGGACACATCTATCCCGCGCTCTTTGACAAAGGGACCGCGGTCATTAACCCTGACAATCACGGTCTTTTGGTTGGCTGTGTTCTTGATAAGCAACCTCTCCCCAAATGGAAAAGTTCTGTGTGCAGCGGTCATCATGTGCATGTCGAAAGTTTCTCCGCTTGCCGTTTTTTTTCCGTGAAATTCCCTGCCGTACCAGCTTGCCTTTGATGCAAAAGCAAATTTGAATTTGTAAACCTTGACTGTCTGTTTGACAATCTCTGGCTTGATCGGCGCCGTTGCGCAGCCATTAATAAATAAGCCAAACAACGCCGTCATGACCGCAAGACAGATGATTTTTTTGTTTGAGATTGTCGTCATTTTAAAACCACTTATCTGCCACTTTGTTCTGCGCCTTGATCTCCGTCTTAAGCGCCCGGTCCGCGTGATTAAACACCTCTAGATAAACACTGTTATAGATACCCTTGTCTTTTTCGTTTAAGATATCTGGTGCTGATATCTCAAAACCAAGACGATCGTGCAGCTTGTAAAGGTCCTTATAAAGATCGACATTGGTGATGGGCTTTCCCGGTCTTGTCCCCGCAAAGTCTGTCTGTTCAAGCCTGGGTCTCTTGGCAAAGGCGTCCGCGATGGTCTTTACATGGTTATAAAGTGTCAACCGCGATGATTTAATTTCTGTGGGTAGTGTCTCAAGGGCCCAGATTGTGGCAAGAAACTCAAGACGTATGGGTGTGGTGTCTTTAACCTCATGTGTGTCTACCTTTAATGTGTCCTGTTTAAAACCTTGGAAGGTTTTTTCTACGCGTTTCGGCATCAATTTTTGCATGGTGTCCGCCCGCGTAGTGTCTGGCGCATAGCGCCAAACATGAAACTCTTCATGTTTGATCGCAATGCACTCCGCTTTATGCGGGTTAAGGTTCAGGCTGCCGATTCTGGTATCAGGGATGATGAGCCTGCCAGCCGATCCCAGTTTTAGTCTCGCGTCAAAGTTTACGGCCACAAAGATAATCTGATGATCCCT
This sequence comes from Deltaproteobacteria bacterium, assembly GCA_015228875.1. Classification (GTDB taxonomy): domain Bacteria; phylum UBA10199; class UBA10199; order UBA10199; family JADGCS01; genus JADGCS01. Next base: position 45,104 of record JADGCS010000007.1, read on the forward strand.
GCCTGTGCTTTGAGGGTTGTTCTTCATAAAGTGCGGGATTAACTGATTCCCGCCACACTTTCCAACCACTTTTTTTATTATCACTTGCCCAATCTCTGTGAATGAGGTGCCCTGCCTTGCCCCTTAAAAGGCCAGGGATGGGGAATATTCTGCCTGCCAGAGTCTTCTCATTTTGATAATTTTCTTGATTTGATAAAAAAACCAGTGGGTGCTAATTTATAACCTATTAAAATCACTAAGAGCTTTAGGACATCCGTCTGGCACGGTCTTTGCTTCGTTTAGGGGCTGAGGTCCTCCCTCTGGGGGGATGTTTGCATAGTCTTAAGGTCTTTAGGTTGTGGGGTTGTCGGCATTTGATTTGTGGCTTATTAAGGCAGGGGGTGTTTTATGAAGTCATGTTTACAAGTTACTCACTTGACTTTGACGCGATTGAATTCCTTCATTTTGCGAGGAGTGCGCCCGCGCTCTGTCGACTTTAAAATTCCTATCCATAAACATGCCGCCATCGTTTTTTTGTATTTTATCGTTTTGTTCCTCCCTTTTTTAAGCCTTGCAAAAGAAAAGAGGGATGGGCCAGACTGCAAGGGTAAGTGCTCTGTCATCAATAAACAATGCGATGCGCATTGTGCGTTAAGTCCCAACGCGGGCGATTGTCAAAAGGGGTGCAATGCCTCCTTTAAGGATGCCAAGGGTTACTGCCTGAGTAGTTGTGCCACACAGCCCACGTTTTTAGAGCCTTGTCCCGGCTCGGGGGACGACCCCTCCGTCGAAAAAACCGAGGACGACTGTCTGTATTCCTGTGAGGATCACTACAGCAACTGTGTGCTGTCCTGCAGGGGCCATTTTGAAGGCGGTTCTCCCGGGATCAAAAACTGCTACAACAGCTGTAACGATACCTTTGCCGAGGAAGAGGGGTTCTGCAAGTTTCAGTGCAGAACCGATTTTGATTTTATGGCGGTGTGTGCGGCAGAGGAATAGCAAATATTTACATCACGTCTTACCCATTTTTTTTGCCCCATTGAGTGGACACTTTGCGGTGTAAACCTTGCGTCCGCTTCCATGTTTTTTTTCACATATTTCAAAACATTGGGAATTCAGAAAAAAAAAAATCAAGCAACTTGCAAAAGCCCCTCAACGATAGAGCGACACGGCGACATTCGGGTTGGATATTCTTTTGAGCCATCCCACTTTTGTTTGCCAATAAATTTACAATCAAGGGTGTGTTGAAAAATGCCCCAAACGTCATTGCGAGCGAAGCGCGGCAATCCAGAAGTGCTCGAAATTACTGGATTGCCGCGCTCACTACATGCGCTCGCAATGACGAAATTACCATTTTTCAACAGTCCAATCAATCGCATTGAGTAGAATATGTCGTTTCATGCCGTCAACCGCCTGCACCAGGCCCTTTCTGCATCACCCTTTGCCGCTACTGTTGCGCTTAACACGGCAGCCAGCGTTCATGCTTTGTATCACGCCCACACATTGCGGCAGCTCGCGACAGTGCTCGCAGATCAGGACAAGGCCCTCGGCACACAGATGGGTACGATTGTCAACCATACCAGATTTAAAACAAGCTCGGATGAATTTAAAACAGCATGGGACGATTATGTGGGCCTGATTGAGCAAGGCCCTGCCCCCGAAACACCCACAACCGCACAAGTTACTAACTTGACTTTGACGCGATTGAGTTTCCTCGCCATGCGAGACATACCCCCGCGCTCTGTCGACTTTGAAATTCCCAGACATCAAGAAGATCACACCATGCTGCGTGGCAACACCCTTCTCGAAGCCATCCAGCAAAAACTTGCGTTTCCAGACACCCGATACAAATGGATGACTCAGGTTCTTGCAGGCACAACCCCTGGGAGAGCAGTAAGCGACCAGGGGCTGGCCCTCATGATGGAGGCTCAAAAGATTCAGGTCTTTCTTGGTCGTGTCCCCAAAGACGATCCTCACTTTCGTGTGCGTTTAAGCCGCGATGGGTCTCTGGTGGTTGTCACACTGGAGTGCCCCGATACTTTAAAGGTCCTCTCCGAACCCATCGTGCAACACCTGTTAAGGGCGGGATTACTGACCTACCTCTGTCGGCCACAACCCGTCACACGCCCCCATGCCACAACAGTAAGCAGGTATGACATAGAAAAAATCCACATCATAGACAAAGAAATCGAGAGCTACACAAAATTAATCAGGGTGCTTAAAAGCGAGGGCTATGTAAAACTCTCCGAAGCAATTTTGAAAACCATACAGACCGAAAAAGGGATTACCCCGCAGACACTCATTGATGCGGCCTATGAGATCTCAAAGATCAACGAGTTGCTGGGACTTCATCTCTTGTTCACCGCGATGAAGGCCTCTCTCGAAGCAACCGAAGGATCACCACATGTTGCAGTAAAAGCCTTTATTGAGACATTACAGACATCAAACTCATCATCCTATGCAGGCAAGCTCGCCCCGGTACCTATACAAGTCCTTCACCAAACCATCATGCGGACATCCATTAGTAACCCCGACAGAAGACAATGGTTTTTGAAAGGTCTTGCGTCCCTTGGTATAATAAACCGGGAAAAAATATTGGACCAACCTCCCGTCAGCATGTCCAAAAGACGGGCCGTGAATATCAGGATATCAAGGGTCCCGGGGACATTCTTTAAGCTACATCCCAGAGGGATGCGCGGGGCATCTCTGTTAACTATTGACATTGGCATCCCTCATTCTGTCGATTACTTAAGCGAGGAGCAGCTTAAGATCCTCGTCTGCGTTACGCTTGCGACCATGGCGTTTAATAAAGACGATCCAGACGCACTGCTGGCCAATGAGCTGGATGAAAAAAGTCTTGCATTGCCAGCAACAATCCTTAAACCTGCCGCCAATATTGAGCTGTCTGACGAGCACCTTATCCAAACCGGTTTGCATCACCTTGCACAAGAACAAAGGGCAGACGTGCTGTCGACCATCAGAATGTTTCAGGAGAGTTCCTGTTTAACGGCCCCATTCTCCGGCATCCCCAACGCAGGTCATATTTTTAGGCCGCTCACAAGGTACTATGTGGTTGCTTTACGGGTCTACATCACTGTTGATGAGAGGATTTTAGAACCTCTCGTGTATGCCACGTCTCGTGATCACAGGATCACACTGCGCATCCAGTGTGCCAGCAAGGATCTTGCAAAGATTGATTCGAGGGCACTGATATCTGCTGTCTTGAAATCTCTGGACGGCACAAGTGGCCACATGCCCTTCAGACTGCTTGAGCCCCTCATCAATCCTGACGCGGTCAATGCCTTGGTGGCGCTTGAGATCTTGCAGGCCTATCTCGCAAGCCCCGTCACGCTCCCCGAACGTATTAAAATTAATGGTAGTGAAGTAACCAAAGACGTCAGAAAAAATCTTGGCCTTGCCATGATGGCGTTACACGATTTTAGCAGATACACCGATAGTCCGCTTCTCAAGGACTTGAGCGCCGGCATGCTTGTGGTCCAGCTCTATCATGTTCAGACATGGGTCACGAAGGACGAGACAACCACCATCACCGCCCTGCCAACAGACCGCGGTATTTTTATACAGATTATGGGCAGCGAGCAGAGTATAAGTCCAAGACAGTGGCTTTATCTGCTCACAGCGATGGCCGATAACCCCGGAAAGGCTGTGAGTATACGCATCGAAGGCACAGATATCCATCTGGTTTTTGGAGAACATCATGCAGGCCATGATCTTTATGCCAACATCATCAGTGACGTGAGGTTATTACGATTTGAAGTCTTTGATCCCAACGCCAAAAGGCCGCGGGTCTCTCCAAAATTTCCTGGTAACAAGCCCGCCCACGCGAATCCAAATTTTATGAAACATTCAGAGGCCGAACGACGGGCCTTTATCAGGGCCTTGATCTGGTTTGCCTATGCCCCGATACCCGATGAGTTTAAACCAACGGCAACCGACACAATGGGTGAAATTAAAAAGAAAAGAAGGGCCATGAGTTTTGCCTATCATCCAGACAACGCGCCATCAAAAGACAACATCGAATTATTTACAACAGCCAACTCATTCTGGGACACTGTAGAAGACATGAATGAATAAAAAATACTTGGAATAAAAATAAAAAGTACCTGGCACCAAAAAAAATTTGGCACCAAAAAAAATTCATCGCGACTGTCAGTCAAAAAAACTTCCCAAAAAAAGAAAACAAATAATCAAGCAATATCCACAACATACAGGGTATAAAAAAAACAGGCAACACGCAGGCCCCTGGCGACGATATTCCTGGTATGTTTAGGAGCAAACATAAGGTCGGATGTTTTTTGTATCCCTCTGACTTTTGTATTAAAAAATCACAAACAAAGGTAGCAATTTAAAAATGAGTTTTCCAGCCGTCAACAACCTGCATCAAGCCCTTGCTCAGTCGCCATTTGCGGGTGCAGTTGCGCTTAACACAAGGCTGCCGACTGACCTTTTGTACGACTTTGGCACACTGCGACAGCTCGCAGTAATACTTTCCGGTCAGGATAAAGTTTTGGCTGCCGAGGTCAAGGCGGTCACTGCAATACCTCATCGAAAAAATACTCCGAGATTTGATCGGCAATGGAGTGACTGCGTGAGTCTTATCGCAGGCAGGCAGTCCGCAAGAAGACAACAGCCAGAAACAGGAGAGCAAACAGCCCTGACAGGCAACACCCTGATTGAAGCCGTCCAACGGCAACTCGATGATAGAACAACCAGACAAGAATGGATCTCCCGCGCACTCGCCAGGGTCGGGGCAAAACAACGCACCAAAGAGGTGGTACTTGCACACATCGAACCCGTTAACAATCTCAGACTGCAGCTTGGTCCTGTCAGCAACAGAGACTATCGTGTGCAATTAAATGAACAGGGTGAGCTTGTGGTCGTCACCATGGAATGCCCCAGCTCGTTAAGAGTCTTCTCGATGCCCATTGTAGAGCACCTGCTGGGCATGGGACTCAGGGCGTATTTTTTCACACCCCCCGCTCCCGCAAGCCCCCTTTTTACCAAGGTCTCCGCCGCAGATATCGAAGGCATTCATTCCGTCGATCAGGAGGTTGAACTCAACGCAGAATTAATCAGGGCCTTACAAACAGCAGGGTTTAATAAACTCTCCCAAGATGCAGTAAAAAAATTGAGGGAAAGAAAAGGCCTTGACCCGCAAACACTTATAGACATTGCATTTGAAGTCTCGGAGACCCACAAACACACAGGGCTTCAACTTTTAAGCACCGCCTTAAAGGCCAAAATACAAGATAATCATAAATCACTTTATGCCTCATGGAAGTTATTCTGCAACCAACTGATTTCGATGGATAGCAAAGAGAAGGGCAAGCCAGTCCCGGTCTCGATGGAGGATCTACAAGAGACCATTCTACTGACATCCATCGAAAACCCAGATAGAAGAAAATGGTTCGAGGACGGCCTTAAGTCCCTTGGTGTCCCCAATCCCAAGGCCATACTGGATGAAAAGCCGATTGATCTTGACAAGAGAAAGGCCGTTTATATCAAGATAAGCAGAACCCCGGGCAACGCATTTCATCTAGACCTTGATGCACCCGTTGGCGCATCCTCCATGCTGCTTAATATCGGTGTCCCTCGTTCGGTGACACACTTAAGCAAAGATAACATAAAGCTCCTGGTCGCTCTTGCCATTGTTAAAGAGGCGTTTGGTGATTACAACTCGGATAATCTGATCGCCGAAACTGTGACGCTACAAAGCCTCTCCTCACCAAAAGACCTGCTCAAACCCCTCGCGTCGATGACACTATCAGCAGATAGTTACCGCAGAATCAGTGCGGACAGCCTTTCAAGGGAGCAACAGAAAGAATTGCAGGCGGTGATCCATATGTTTAAAGCCCTCACGAGCGTTGCCGCCCAGCAACACGCAAAGGAATCTGAGGGCAGTGTTTTTCGAACAGAAAAAAGATCTCACGAAAAAATAATCGCCGGCGTAGCAGACAAACTTGAGCCCTTGTTTGCCATCCCCCATGCAGAGCATTTTTTTAAGGCCCTGAGCAAATGCCACATTGCCGATTTTAATATCGCCATCACGGTTGATGACACGATTGAGGGCCCGGTTGTTTCTGCACGGGCCATGGCTAAAAAGATCACATTTTTTATTAAGTGTGCCCACAAGGACATCCCCCAAATTAATGCACAGACACTGATAGCCCTGGTCCTCAGGTTTTTTGACCGCGGTCTTGCCTCATCAAACAAACTGTTTGATCCACCCACCGAGCCCGATTCGATCATGGCCCTCGCAGCGCTCGAGGTGCTTCAAGAATTTCTTGTTTCTCCCAACACACCGCCAGAGAGGCTTGCCGTCACCGGCAGCGACGAAACCAAGCCCGTCAGGCAGGCGCTTGGTCACGCCATGATGGCGCTGCACGATTTTAGTAAGAGAACCGACAACCCGCTCCTCGGACACTTAAGCACCAACATGCTTTCTGCCCAGCGTTATCATGTTCAGGTGTTGACCACCACAGATGACACCACAACCATCACAGCCCTGCCAACAGACCGCGGTGTTTTTATACAGATTAAGGGCAAGCAACAAAACATTAACGCAAAACAGTGGCTCTATCTGTTAACGGTGCTGGCAGATAATCCCGGAAAAGCAGTCTGCATCTGCATCAGGGGCAATGATATCAGCATTGTTTTTGGAACCCACAAGGCTGGCCGTGACCTCTACGCCAGTATAATCAGCGACGTGCGGCTGTTACGGTTTGGGGTCTTTGATCCCGCTGCCAAGAGGCCACAGGTCTCTCCAAAATTCCCCGGCGACAAGGCGGCCGATGCACATCCAAACTTTATGCAGAGTCCCTTGGCTCTGCGGCGGGCCTATATCAAGGCATTGATCTGGTTTGCCTATGCCCAAATACCCGATGAGCTTAAACCAACGGCCACTGATACCCCGAATGAAATCAAACAGAAAAAAAAGGCCATGAGTTTTGCCTATCATCCGGACAGACTCGGTCAACAATATAGAGGGGCAGAACTGGCAGAAAAAGCAGAGTTGTTCAAAACAGCCAACACGCATTGGGATACTATTGAGGCCATGAATAACGTGAACACACAATTTAACACACCAACTGATGCATGAGTTGTTAATGCATTATTAATTTAAACATGCCAATGATTGGCAGACAAGGAGAGAAAAATGTTACCCACAACCCCAAGAGTATTAACCGTACAAACAATGCAGACCCCATCCGCCCTGATACAGGCCGTCAAGAGCACCTTTACAGACCTGCCAGACGCACCCGTCATGACACCGCACCAAACAGCAGAGTTCGAAAGGCTGGGGCACGCGCTTACAAGTCAAGGAGCAACAAAACACGGCATGGCATTGGTAAGAGCCTGCAGCAATACTGCTGCGGCTTCACCTGTAGAATATACCAAACAGATAGTACGCGCTGTCGAAGCGCTCAGCAACGTTGAGACGCCCGCCTTTACCCTCGGCGGTGTGGCACTTGCAAAGGCTGGCGAGGTTTATGGATTAAGACCTGAGCGGCAGGCGGATCCCACAAGTACCGAACTCACACAGCAATTGGATACGGGGTTAATAACTGAAACCCTTGATGTTGATATTGGCCATGATACTGGCAGCGAAAAGTTGGAAAAACCAGAGCCTGTTTTTTATCCCCACAATACAACACCCAAGGAAGAATCCGCCGTTGCCCTTGACCAGGCCACCCTCGCAAGAGCAAGGACCAACATGGCAGAGGCAATGACTGCGCTTGCCAACGAATCCCCCATGCTCCCAGCCATGCTGCCCCTGCACCTTTCTGCCCTTATTATGGGAGAGATCAATGCCAATGTGGATCTGAGAACCGAGGCGGTCAGCTTTATTGCAGAGAGCGTCTACAATGCCACAATTTACGGTGCGGCTGTCATTGCCAATGTTGTCGATACAGGCCGCTTTCACCTGCCGCTCACCACAATCCCCGTCACCTGGAGCTCGCGCGTAGCCGACGAGGCACCACAGGTCGCAGATGCTATTGTCAATGGCATCGAAAATGTTCAAAATATCTTAAGAATAATAAGATCCTTGCGCGTAGCATACCCCGAGGCAATGGCATCACTGGCAACTGCTAATCCGGGTGCCTTTGGACCAGAGGCGCTCAGAGAACTTGGTAACATATATCAACTGCACGAATTGGCCGCCACACACCCGGCGCAAGACCTGGTGGATTTTATCCTTGCAGGCGACATCCCCGTCCGATTTGTGAGCTTGGGGGAAGATCATGAGCTGATTAAGGTCAGGGCGCCGAGGTCTGATGGTCAACCCGTGAACTCAACACCAAGTGATTGGGCCGATCCCGTAAGCAATTTTTTGCAACGTGCGGATTGGACAGATTATGTGCGGACTTTCGATATCAAGGAATTCATTGCCGACTCCATGCCGACAGCATCCCAAGCAGAACAAAAAGTCCTTATCCATGTCCGTGAACTTGACTATCAAAGTAATCAAAGCAGGGCCTTCGAAATACTGTTGTCGAAAATCCTGCTTCCAAGACTCAAAGAGGAGGTCACAAGCCTCAACACATGGGGGATCACCCAGTTTGACATAGTCCCTGCAATGATAGAAGCAATGATCGGGCGCGGTGAATACCAACAGGCACTGGTGCTCTATAATTTTACGCATAGCAGACTCCAGGAGATCTCTAACGCCGTGAACAGGATCGAATACCATCAGGAGAGACTGTTCTTGATCGGAGAACGAAAGGCGCGCAATAAATTTCTTGCACTGGCCCGCCGGATGATTCGGGATGGCAATCTTGAGGCAGCACAACGCCTCTCTCGTTCGATGGCCAGACAGGGCAGGGGCAGAGAGCCCGTGGTCAGGATAAAACAGGGGGCCCTCTCAAAACAACTGAGTTCAGTTGTTGCCTTCATTGCCGAGTCCATGAGGTCCTTGGGGGCGCTTCCCGCAGGCGAAGCCACACTCAGTCTCGCGAGTTCTGTGCCGTCCACAGCCTCTCTGATGGATTTCCGGAAATTCGACCCTCGGCTCAGCGTCGCTGATTACCTTGCGTTGTTTGGGATCCCTGCCCCGGGAAGCAAAGATGTACCCGCCCTTGGGGTTAGCGGGGCAACGGGATTTCGTGCAGGTAAAAGGCAATAGTGTAAGGGTGATGATTCCCTCTCACGTTAATAGATGACCCAGAACAAACCAATCTCCATCCGCACCGAGTTTATCGCGGGGGTGACCACTTTTTTTACGATGGCCTACATCGTTGTGGTCAACCCCTCTATTCTGGCATCGCCGGGCACGGGGATGAGTTTCTCCGGCGTCCTCACGGCAACGGTCCTGCTCTGCCTTGTGATGACGCTGTTTATGGGGCTGTATGCAAAGCTCCCCTTTGCCGTGGCCCCAGGCATGGGCATCAACGCCTTTTTTACCTACACGGTGATTATAGGAAAAAATGTGCCCTGGCCCACAGCGCTGGGCACAGTGTTTTGGGCGGGTGTGCTCTTTGTCTTGATCTCGGTCACCCCTGCCCGCGTGGCCATTGCCAATGCGATTCCCAGGGGCCTGCGCTGCGCTGCTGCCGCGGGCATCGGGATTTTTTTGACATTCATCGGCCTCAAAAATGTGGGCTTTGTGGCGGCTGACCCTGTCACACTTGTCAAACTGGGCACCATCGATGCAAAAACGCTGCTGAGTTTTGCAGGCTTTGGGTTGATTATTTTTCTGATGCACAAAAAAAGCCCGCTTGCCTTTTTGATCGGCATTTTTATGGTGACAGCACTCGCCTTGTCAGCCGGTTTTATTAATGCCCCCGCACGGTTTTTAAGCTGGCCCGACTTTGGTTCTGTTTTTTTTAAACTTGATATTTGGGGCTCCCTTAAACTTGCAGTCCTTCCGGTGATTGTCTCTATCATGCTGACCGATTTGTTTGATTCTATTTCTACATTTGTCGGCGTGTCGCACGCCACAAAACTTTTTGATGCAAACGGGCAGCCTAAAAATTTAAAAGAGGGCCTTATTGTTGACGCCTTTGCAACCATGGGGGCGGGTCTGTTTGGCACATCATCCGGAACGGCTTACATTGAGAGCGTTGCCGGGATCGAGATGGGAGGACGCACGGGGCTCACCAGCGTGTTTACCGCACTTTGTTTTATCCCCTGTTTTTTTATTGCCCCGCTTGCCGGCATGGTGCCTGCATTTGCGACAGCGCCGGTGCTCGTTATTGTTGGCGGGTTAATGTTTAAAAGCGTGCGTGACATCCCCCTGGATCATATCGAAGATATTTTGCCCGCTTTTTTGACAATCATTCTCATCCCGCTCACGTTTTCGATCACACAGGGGATCCTCTGGGGCATGATTGCCCATGTGGTCATGTACCTCATGACCGGCCGGCGCAAAGAGATAAAACCCATGCTGTATGTCATTGCAGTGGTTGCCGTGGCACTGCTGGCGATCGAGCAGGGGTTTTGATGTCTTGTGAATCTGTGAGCGCGCGCAATGATCATTGGGTTTTATGAAAAAAATCCTGCTTATTACCTTGAGCACTGCAGTGTTGGCTGTCCTTCTCACCGTGGTATTTTGGCCGTTTAATCGCCCGCGTTATTGGTTTTTGCCGCCCATTGCCGTCGAATATTACGAGTGCTCCAAATGCGAAAGCATGGAGGGTGGGATCTACGGGAAAGGCCCATTTGAAAGATTCCGATCAAAAAAATCCAGGCTGTGTCTTCATCAGTGGCAACCCATCTCCCGTGCAAAATTTATTGAGCGGGCAAAGCAAAACTTCGGGGTCGATTTAACCAAAAATTGGTGGTGGGCCCAAGAAATGGAATTGCGATAAAAAGGCACTTAAACCAGATGGCGATCCCAAAGTCATGCTGGACATTCGAGAACTCTTCGGTCAATAACTGGGCGTAATGTTAAGATGAGATTAGCAATATTAAAAGCAATATAATTATATGGCTTTATTTGTGGCTATTATTTTACTAATGAGATACAATGAAAATACCGGATTTTGAATGGGATGACCAAAAGAATAATGAAAATGTTACAAAACACGGCATTTCATTCTACGAAGCACAGTACGCCTTTAAAGATCCAAAGCGTGTTATCGCTGAAGACCTTGGGCATAGCGGCAAAGAAAAAAGATATTACTGTTTTGGTTCAGTCTCCAACGGGATTCTGACGGTAAGATTTACACACAGAAGCAATAAAATCCGAATCTTTGGTGCCGGATACTGGCGCAAAGGAAAGGCTTTGTATGAAAAGGAAAATAAATTACACAAATGAGCCAATCGGTGATCTCAATATTATCAAGGACTTTTTACCTTCTCCTGCCGATCTATGCTTTAATGACGACAACGTGAAGATCACCATTTCACTCAGCAAATCAAGTATTGATTTTTTTAAAAAACATGCAAAAAAGCACAAAACGCAATATCAAAAAATGATCAGAAAACTGCTTGATCTTTACGCTGTTCGTCACCAAAGAACGTAATATATCACTCGTGCAACAAGAGGGCTAGCGCGACCCACGATTTTGTCTTTTTCTAAGCTCCTTAAGGTTGTTGCTGGGAAATTCGTAATTATCAGGGGCCAGCGAAATTGACTTTTTCAACACACGTTCGGCCTCATCTAATTGCCCTGCTTCTAATAAAGAATACCCCAAATCATTTAAATGAAAATAATTGTCTGGTTCCAGATCGTTTGCACGTCTGTGTTTTTTTACCGAATCTCCATAAAGCCCAAGTTTTCCCATACAATATCCCGATCCCACCAAATACAAGGCCTCATTTGGAAATGACTTCTCTGCGGCTAAATACAATGTGAGGGCATTGGCGTAATCATGACAATCAATAAGAAAATCCCCGGCCTTATCGATAATAACACTCAAATCATCTTCATCTTCAGGCAATTTGGTAAGTGATAAAAACAGGTTCATGGCCTCATCTGGACGACCGACCTGATATTCTAATGAACCAACGGTCAGAATGGCTGGTGCATAAAGCGGATCAATGGCCAGTGATGCGAAAGCCTCAGGCCAATATGAGCTTCTAAGCCCTGTTCGACCCGCTTGTGCCAGAGCATTATTAAAAACATGACTGGCAACTTCCGAGTGATACTGCCAATCTGCTGCATCCCTTCGTTGAGATTTTGTTTTTAAAGAGTTCTCGCGCCGCAGATCTGAGAGCTCTTGATCTTCTTTTATGAGGACAGAGAAGGACTGTTTTTTAAATTTTGTGTGTCCATCTGTTTTCTTGCGTGCCATATTTTAAACCTCTTTTTACGCCGCCATCTCCGCTGTGCCCATCTGGTATATTTTTGCGAGTGATGCCGCGAGCTGTTCCAACACACCCTCGTTGGGAAGCGTGACCGTGAGTTTGAGGTTGCCGCTCTCATCGCGATCCAGACAATCAGAGAGATTTCTTTTAAACTGCTCAATGACCTTTTTGTTTTGTTCATCTCCCGCAATGTCCCCTCCCTTTTCGCGTGGCGTGAGGACCTCGCCCATAAAAGAAAAGGCGGCGCTCAAGAGTTCTCCACCGGCCATGGCCACTGTCTCCCTCTTTTTAATCAGGGCCGCCTCTGTCACGACCTTTTGTTCCTGACTCATATCCACTGGGGCGTCAGGTTTTTGGCCCACCAGGACCTCCAGACGTCTTTTGAGTTCTTCAATACCTACAGACATGTCAACCTGAGTAATGTTTGAGTCCACATCGAGCGCGGCAAAGGCCAGCTCCTGCTTGACAGCCAGTGTGTGCAAAAGACTCTCCTCGATCGTGTCGACTGTTACCAGCAGATAGACCTGTATGGCCCTCTTTTGACCCATGCGGTGTGCGCGGGATATCCTCTGCTCCAGAACCGCGGGGTTCCATGGCAGATCAACATTGATCACCGTATTGGCGGCCTGCAGATTAAGGCCCGTGCTCCCCGCGTTGGTGGTGATGAAGACCTTGCACCCCGGGTTGTTTTGAAACTGCTTCACCAGCCCCTGCCGTTTTTTTTGCGGCACAGAACCATCCAGACGAACAAACTCGGCCCCTGTCTGTTTAATCAACGGCTCTATCAGGTCCAGCATGGTCGTCCATTCCGAAAACAACACAATCTTGCGATCCTCCTCGGAAAGAAGTGTTTTTAATAACTCTTCGAGTTCCACAAGTTTTGAGGAATAACCCGGGGCCACCTTGTTGACGAGAAACGTGCTGTCTGCCGACATGCGGCACATCAAGAGATACTTTTGCAGACGTAAAAGATCCATCTCGGAGATGTAGGGTTTGTTGATGATGCGGCTGATGATTTTTTTGTATTCTTTATCCAGACCAAGTTGTTCGTCTGTTGGTGTGATTCTCACAATCTGTGTTGTGCGCGGCGGAAGGTCCTCCATCACCGACTTGCGTGTACGCCTAAGGAGAACGGGCTTGAGTTTCTCGCGTATTTCGTCGAGATTTTTATACCCAAGCGGCTTGCCCTTTTCGTCAACAACCTTGTACCTGTTATAAAACCTGAACGCGGGGCCCAATTGATGTTCGCTGATAAACTCGACCACAGAATAAAGCTCTTCAAGCCGGTTTTCGAGCGGCGTTCCCGTCAGCACAAGGGCATACTTTGACCTTAATGACTTGATGGTCTGACTTGTCTTTGCCTCCCAGTTTTTAATCCTCTGGCCTTCATCCAGAATAATCAGGTCCCATGCGACTGATTCGATCTCGATAATATCACGCAGGACCTGTTCGTAATTGCACACAGTAAAAAAACAGCCGTTATTGTACTGCCCCCCCCTTTCTTTTTTGCTGCCAAGAATCGTCTGCACAGACCTGTCAGAAAATCTGTTAATCTCTTCGCGCCACTGAAATTTGAGAGAGGTGGGGCAGACAACCAGGGCCTTGCTTATGCCCGTCTGTTTGGCCAGCAACTCTGCCACACCAATCCCCTGAATGGTCTTTCCAAGGCCCATGTCATCAGCAAGCACAGACCGCCCGGCCCCAACGGCAAAGCCTATCCCGTCCATCTGATACGGCAGCAACTCTGTCTTGAGGAGTGTCTTTCTTAACGGATGGTCTTTGGGATCCTTGCGGATCTCCTGCGATATTTTTTTTAGTTTTTCCAAAGACAGTTGTTGCTGAATGTATTCTTCCGCATCGGAATAAATATTGACCGCAAACCCCCGGCCCTCCAATTTTTTGATGATCGACAAAAGAGAATGAATATCTGTGACTGGTTTTTTATACACCGGCCGGATGATGGCTGCTATTTCTTCGGAGGTGGTATCGGGTGTCAACAACCGGAGCTCCGGCGACAGCTGTCCATAATGCATATGCACACCAAAACCTTTGCGCTTGTACGGCGTGTTTTGTGCCCGTGGCGAAAATTTTGTCTTGATTTTCTGTTGGGCATACAAGATGTGCTTGCAGACCCCCAGCGTATTTTTTTTAAAATCGGAGCACGAACAGTAAGACTGGCCTCTTTCAAACCCGCGCATCGCCACGCGATAAGTCTTGCCAGAGGTCTTGCTGGACAAAAGATAATCTGTCCATATTTTGTTTTTATCTGTGGATGTGAGGACCATGCGCTCCTTTTTGGCCCGCTCTATCCTCTCTTGAATAGCCCTTGCCACAAGGTCCTGCTCGCTTAAACTTTCGATGGGGATTTTGGGTGTGGGTTCTTTGGCAAGCCCCAGCGCCGTTTTTTCTTCGAGGATCAGCGACAATGTGGCACCCAGGTGTTCGCAGGGGCCTTGACAGACAGAGCACCCAAAATCGAGGGCGTTATTTTTAAGGGGATTAAGGCGAATGGTCGTGACCGCATCAGACATTTTTACGGTAAAAGACTCGGCGTCCTGTCTGACCTGCTCTTCTATGTTGATCTCATACTTGCCCCCCTTTTTTATCAACTCCTCACCTCCCTGCCCCAGCAAGCGACAGGCCTGCATGTATTTAAGGTGTGACAATCGATCCTTTAAGGTAATCTCGGTTTTGTTTTGACGCATCATGGTACTCCTCATTGATTTGTTGGTACAAAAATTCTCCCATCAACACAATTTAATGTCTAGGAATTTCAAAGTTGACAGAGCGCGGGTGCGTTCCTCGCATAACGGAGGAACTTAAATCGCGTCAAAGTCAAGTTAGTAACTTGTCCAGCCTGCGCAGTCTGCCATAAAGCGGTTTGTGTCCTGCGGCCAGTGCCTCGTAGATGGTTTTAAGCCCTGCAACACGGTTGCACTTTCTGGCGCACATTTCAATTGTGTTAAGAAATTTAAAATTATCGAGGTTGGTTTGAATATTAAGGGCAAACAACTCAAAGGCCAGATCAAAGGCCTTGAAGCGATAACAGGTCCATCCGGCATCCACACCAAATTTGGACCTCAGCGGTTCGAGGTTTTTTTTGATGACCTCGCGAGCCCCCTCGACATCTGCTGTCTTGAGAAGTTTTTCGATGAGAGGGGGGATCAGATGGGGTGGGGTCTCGTCGCCAAGCTCTGCAAGGTCCTCCATTTCTTCGATCAAATCTTTCGAATCAAGCATCCGCGCCTTCATCTCGACCACCTTTTTTAGGGCAAACTCGTGATCCGGATATGCCTCCAGGAACATCCCGTATTGATCCAGCGCAAGCTGCCATTTTTTTTGTCTCTCATACAGCCAGCCCAGATCCATCCTTGCCGGGGGGTACTGCCTGACCAGCAATTCAAGGATGGGCCCAGCCTCTGCAAAAGCTCCCATTTGCGTGAGTGCCTTGGCCCGCCAGTATTCTGAGACCCTGTGAGGGTTCACCCTTGACGCCTCGGTAAAATAGGTGGCGGCCTTTTTGTAATCCTTGAGACCATAATAGACATGACCTGCAAGCAGGAGCACCCTTCCCGAATCGGGGAAAAGTTTGGTTAACTGCAGGGCCAGGGTGGCCCCACTTTTATAATCCTTTTTTTTGACAAGAAACTCCAGTTCCATGCCCCTTGTTTCGACAGAAAGGGGGTCAATCTGTTTGAGGTGGGAGAGGGCCGTGGCGGCCTCTTCAAGGTTTTTGTGTTTGAGGGCTTGAGATAAATTGTAGCGAAGGGTATGGACAGGGCCTGAAACCACGGGGGCGTTTTGACAGAAACAACAACCATAAGTCAATTGATCAGTGTAGAAAAACAGCCCACCGTGGTGCGCCTTGACCACCTGAGTACTGGCGATGCAGGCTGGATCTCGCAGGGTTATTACCTGACAGAGCAGGTGCAGGGTTATCTTAAAAATCTTGAAAACTGCCTGTCTGCAAACAAGGGGCTTGGCTTTTTTCTCATTGGACATTTCGGTTCAGGCAAGTCCCATTTTCTTGCCTATCTGGCCCAACAGATCAAAACAGGGTCTTTGGCGGGGTTTGGGGTCCGGGCATACCCTGTGTCCCTGCTTAACTACAGGGCCGATCAAACACTCGAATCCATTATTGAATCAAACTTGGGGATAGCAGCAACTCATAAAGAACGAGATCTCAACTGGCAGGCGTTTGAATCACGCGTTTCATCAAAAAACATGCTCATCCTCGACGAACTCTCCGAATTTTTAAGATCCAAGCCAACGCCGCAGAGCTTTAACGAAGACGTCCGGTATCTGCAGTATCTTGGGGAGCGGGGGCAAAATCACACCCTGTGGGTCATTGCCGCCATGCAGGAAAAAATAGAAAACACGGGCGAGATCGACGGCGATCTCTTTAGAAAGATCAGGGACCGCTACCCCGCACGATTCATACTCAACCCGGCACATGTGCGCGACCTGATCAGCAGGAGGATCCTCAAGAAAAAAGAACCCTACAAAAAAGCGATGGACGGCCTTATTGCAAAACTCAAACAAAACTTTGCCGAAGATCAAATCAGTTACGCCGATATCGTCAATTTTTATCCCCTGCACCCGGAGACCATCAACCTGCTCGAAGAAATCCGCGACCGTTTTTCGCAGGCGCGCGGTATTATCGAATTCACGCTCTCGCGCCTTGCAGGCAATCCGTCACGCGGTATTGCGCCGTTTCTAGACAGGGACTTGGGAGAATTTCTCACCCCCGATTACATTGTCTCTCACTTCGAGGATCTTTTCGAGATACAACCCGAATTCATGCCCCTCTCCCGAAAGGTCCTCCCCTGCCTTAAAAAAGAACTGCCCGCACTTTTTAACAACGAAAAACAGAGAGCGCTTGCCTTTCGCCTCTTAAACCTGCTGATACTGGCGCACCTCTCTCCTGTAAGAAACGGGATCACCAGTAACAACGCGGTTCTCTGGTTACTGCAAAAAACCAGCACGGTCGATCCCTCCCGCAACAAAAAAATTATCGAGGGCATGCTCAACCAGATGGTGGATCAAGCCTCTTACATCAAAAAAGCAGACGACCGTTTTTTTCTGGATATCGAGGACGACAGCAGACAGAATCTGGACAGGATTATCGAAAAAACAGCGGGCGAAATCAAAGACAGGGGAGAGTCTCTGTTTGACCTGCTCATCCCGCTGTTTAAATCCCCTGATTTTAATCCCTTCGAGACAGAGCAAAACACCTGGCAGACACGTTCTGTCACATGGTACTTTCACCAACGAAAAATCTCCGTCTTTACGGGTGCGGCACCGCATCAGGACAAGACCACAAACCTGGAATCCGTAAAACTTAAAATCCTCCTCCCATGGGGCAACAGGGAGACCTTAAGCGACGACATCCATTATTTTGTCCCCGACTCACTTAAACTGACACCCGACATCCTCGAACTCGCGGCGCTGACAAGCATCACAGAGCGTCCTCTGTCGCCAGACCTTATAAACAGGGCGCGGGAGAGGCTCAAGCAAAAAAGCGGGGTTTTGTTCAAGCAGGTCCGGATGTGCTTTATCTCCGGAGATATCATCTCCCCCTTCTGTCCACCACAAAAGCTGTTCCTCTCAAAACCCCCCCAGGACATGACAGAACTTGTCAACACCTGTGCTATTGCAGTTTTTAAAAAAACCTACCCCCAGTTTGAATCCTATGCACCCTCAATGGGCCCCCTGCCGCCCTCCGTGTACAGGGAGTTTCTGATCTACGTGACAGAACATGACCTTTTTACCGGTGATCCCCCCGATAAAATTGCCCAGATCATCGAGGGCTACCTCGTCCCTTTAAAGCTCATTAAAAGAATGGGGCGCGGTTACAGCGTCATGCCTCACCTCGAAAGGCACGAACTCGTGGCAAAAATAAGTCAGACCGCCGCGCAGGAGCCAAGTGTTGACAGGGTCTGCCAGATGTTTTTTAATCCGGTCTATGGTCTGGTGCCGGAGCAGGTTAATTTTCTTTTGCTGTTTCTTTTGATTCATGGCGAGATAGACATCATCAAAAACGGCGTCTCGTACAGGGATGCCTGCCACGAACTCCCCAACCCTTCTGCGTACGATGTCATCACACCCGGCAAGGGCCTTTCGCCCCCCCAAATTCGAAAACTCGAGGAGATCTGCTTTTCGCTCAATATCCGCACACCACAGCAGTGGAACGTCCTTGCGCAAAGGCAAATAGGCACACAACTCAGGGTACTGGCGCGCAAACAAAGGGATGATCTCGGCCGCTTTTTATCCCGTGTTCAAGAAGAAGACAATGCCGAAGAGGCACAAAGCCTCACGATGAACATTCAGCGTCTGATGTCGTATTGGCACGCACTGGAGGACAACGACGAACTCGATGGCCTTATGCAGTTTCTTTACCAAGTCGACGCGGCCCACACCTTTCTGGAACTGCATCAGGACATGATACTCCTGCAGGCGCAGATCGAAAAGCTGATCAGGGAGCGGGCCCGTTTTGCCCATTTGTTCTCCAATGCCATCTTTACAAACTGCACGGACCCCATCATCAAAGACGGGGCAAAAGATTTCGTCACACGACCCACCCTCGCAGAACCCACAGAACTCAGGACCTGGCTGTCAGAGGCCGAAAAATTCTACCTCACCTATACCCAGTGGTATAAAGAGGCTCACGCAAAATATCAGGACACATTAAAACAATCGCCTGCCTTTGGTTATACCCCGCCAAGGGTTGCAGACTTAAAGGCCGTGGGGCTTGATGGTCTCCTTGCAGAATTTAAAGCGGGGAGGGAAAAACTTAAACTGGCCCTGTGCCATGGTGTGTCTTCGCTCGAATTTTCGCCCCTGTGCCGCTGTGGTTTTGACGGCGAAAATACCACCACACTCTCTCTGATGTCGCGGTTGCGGGAACTTGCCGACACTTTGGAAGCAAGCCTTTGTCGTTTTTTTAAACAAAAAAATGTCTATCAAAAAATCAAGGCATGGGCAGAGGCGGGACAGCACCACATCCAGGGCGGCAATATCATCGATTATATCAATGGCAAGGCCCCCTATCCCGACCCGGGGGCTGATCTCGAACTCTTTAACAAACACCTGATGGGGTTGGAGACGTGCAAAAAAATCGAGATGCTGGAATTTTTAAAACCTTTAACCAATCGCATCTGGAAGCACGCGGATTTTAAGGCAGAGGTCCTCAAGCAAATCCAGAATTTTCCAGAGGTCTTTCGTATCGAGACTGCCGAGACCTCAAAGACAGGAGATGCTGCAATGATGGGCCTTGGATCGTGGTGCCTCGAACACGCCATCAGGCACGGTGTGCCGCTGCCCGATGCCATCAGCCACACAGGGCATCAGTGGGATGCCTCTGCGTTGATGCAGCAGGGTTGGGTGGGCGCCGCCTGTCTTGACAGACTTGAAGACTTAAACCTCGGAGAACAGGCAGAAGACACAATACTCAAATGGATTTTTGAGGGGGCCATCCCCCTTGCCGCTTCCAACATCCGATCAGGGCTTGTCAAGACTGCGGGGTTTGTCCTCTCTCCACCAACAAACATCGAGATCACCGACCTTGCCGCCATTGTTCATGATGCCTACTGCCACCATTACAGATTTTTAAAGTTGCTGGGCAAAAAATGGCTGCAGTTTCTGGGCAATCTCTCCAACAACCACATCAATACCGCCCCGTCCCTGCTCTTTGATCTACTTGACAAAGAAAGGGCGAGTCAGTGGCTCTTGATTGACGGGTTTGGGATTGCCCTTGTCAATGCCCTTAAACCCGAAATTTCAAAATTGTTACCCGACTGGTCCCTCGAAAATGTGCGCTTCTGTCAGGTTGACGGCAGGACAAGCACGGCAGCCTTTTGGGACGATGTGGTCCTAAAAAAATGGCATAAACAGATCGAAAAAATAAACGACATCGATCGTCTTGTGCATGAGCGCAAAGATTTTATAGAGATTGTCATGCTCGCAAGGGCAGAACTTGGCCTTGCAATCAAAAAAATCATCAAAAGATTCGACCCCACAAAACCACTTCTTGTTTTTTCCGATCACGGGTTTAGACTCAGCCCCGACGGCAAGTCCTTTATCCACGGCGGTCAAAGCGTCCTGGAGAGGACCGTACCGGTCATCAAGCTTTTACCCCGTTTAGGGGGGCTGTCGATTTAGTGCCTATTCGAAAACCTCCTTTATGTCATGATGTTGATTAATATTAGTGTCGCGGAGCGACAAGGGTACACTAGCCGTAGGCTTTAGCCTACGGATTCAATATTGTTGAGGATGGGCACCCTGAAAGG
>JADGCS010000080.1 GCA_015228875.1 Deltaproteobacteria bacterium
AAATTGACCTTGATTATCAAAAATGCGATGTCAAGGGCACCATGGAACGATCGTTAAAAACTGCAACCTATTGATAAACAATAACTACCTCGGAAGAAATTGCACGTTTCAAAGTGCGGAATGTAGGTTTTATTTGAGAGATTTCTTGAAACACAAATAAATGACGAGATTTTTTGGTCCGCGGCCCTCGGTGTTACAGGATTTATTCTTATCAAATTTGTTGATGGCCGCACGCGACGTTACAATACCTTGTGTCATCTTGAGGTTGAATTAAACCAAGCCATGGATACCTTGGCCATTCTGCAATCTTCTCTCCAAAACTTGATTAGGAATTCTATGCCGGCTTTATTGCCCCATGATCTGCCTTATATTACTAAAGATTTTGTACGAGATTGTGGTAGGATAGATGTAAAAAATAATCTTGCAGATTTGCTATGTGATTTTAGAAGAATAAATCAGGACTGGAATAATCTCATCGAATTTGGCAAAGAACATTTTAGTATCATCAAAAATCCTGATCATGCACAGCATAAAGAATTTCGCCAACTTGGCACACAGTTATTAAATTTTGTACTCGTTCGTGTTGTGTCGTCTTTGAAGATCGTTGAAGACACTCTTATTCTCGTTCGAATTTACGTCCATACAGACAGACCATTTTTTAGATTTAAACAGCCATTCATATGGCCTTGTGAATTGTTGATTGACATTGAAAAAGAAAGAAAAAAATTAGCCACTGAAAAACAAAGTCAATAATAATTTCATTGAAGTTTATTTATGAAACTCCTCCCCAACGAAATCCGCGATGTCATCAAATACCTCGAAGCGGGCAAGCCCTTGCCAGATCAGTACCGTTTTCTGCTCTTTGATGACAAGCGCGAGGTTGAGCTTGTGTGGAACGGCAAGACGGGCGAGGTTTGTAATGTTGTCCTGCCGTTTCAGACGATTGAGCAGGTGGATGAACCCAGAACAGAGGCAGGCACACAAAAAAAGGAGTTTCAACTTGACCTCTTTGACACCCGTGGTCGTCAGCTTCAGGGGTGGACCAACAAGCTCATCTGGGGCGACAACAAATTGATTCTTTCGAGTCTCAAGAACGGGCCTCTTCGTAAAGAGATTGAGGATCAAGGCGGCATCAAACTTATTTATATTGACCCGCCGTTTGATGTGGGGGCGGATTTTTCTATCAATATCGAGATTGGCGATGAACAGTTTACCAAGGAGCCTTCTGTTTTAGAGGAGCTTGCCTATCGCGATACTTGGGGTAAAGGGACGGATAGCTTTATTGCGATGATTTATGAGAGGCTTTCGCTGATGCGGGATTTGCTGGCGGAGGATGGGAGTATTTATGTGCATTGTGATTGGCGGGTGAATAGTCTCTTAAGAATTGTTTTGGATGAGGTATTTGGCAATAATAATTTTGTGAATGAGATTATATATTGCTATACGGGTCCTACTAATCAAAAAAGAAATTTTCCCCGCAAACACGATAATATTTATTTTTATAGCAAAACGGATAGTAAAAGTTTTAATGCAGACGATGTACGTATAGCTTTTAAGAAAAGTATGAAATCTGGTGGAAAAACGGCATTAACAGGCAGAGCCGATGACAGTGTATTAGAAGCTCTTGATGAGAAAGGTAAAATACCAGAGGATTGGTGGATTGATATTCCAGATTTAGGCAAAGTTTACAGCGAAGATGTTGGGTATCCTACACAAAAGGCCAGTAAACTTCTCGAACGTATCCTCAAAGCATCTTCCAACGAAGGCGACCTCATCGCCGATTTCTTCTGCGGTTCTGGAACAACTTTAGCGGTGGCTGAAAAACTTGGGCGCAAGTGGATGGGTTCTGATCTTGGGAAATTCGCTAT
Source organism: Deltaproteobacteria bacterium (assembly GCA_015228875.1). Lineage (GTDB taxonomy): Bacteria > UBA10199 > UBA10199 > UBA10199 > JADGCS01 > JADGCS01. The sequence goes on from JADGCS010000080.1 coordinate 1,869, forward strand.
TCATACAACTCGCAAGAGGCTGATTGGCGTACAACGCAAGCTTAAGACCGATGGCAAAAATTACCGCGCCTTTGAAATTCTTAATCTGGGCAAATACGAGCGCCAGCACTACATTGGGGTTAATCCTTCTTTAAGGGATCAAGCAAAACAGCAACAGCTCGCAGTCAAAGAAAAGGCCTTTGTCGAACTCATCCTTCATGCCTATCGCGCCGAGGCTGTTACTGGGTTTAAGACATTTCTTGGCAAAAAATCTGCACGTCTTGTGGCCATTGGCCCCATCAATCTCCCCGTCTCGCGTGCGTTTGTAAACGAGGTTGTTGCCGAGTGTCTCGAAAAAAATATCACCAAGGCCGATATTCTTGCCTTTGAGTTTGAGATGGGCCTTTTCCCTCAAATTCAAGAAGAGGCCAAGTCCAAGGGCGTTGACCTTGTCCTTAAGCACATCCCGCGCGAGGTCTTTGACAAACGCGCTATCGAAAAAAATCAGATTGTCTTTCACGATGTGTCTTTTATCGAGATTAAACCACACATCAAAAAAAGGTCTGTCGCTGTTGAACTCACAGATTTTGGTGTGTATTACAATCAAGACACCATCGACAACGTAGCCTCCACCCTTAAAAATGGCGCAAGTAAAATTGTTATCGAGTCCGGCAAGATTTTCAAGGTCAGCAAGGACAAAAGCGGTATTGTCACCAAAGATGTTCTCACTAAAAAATGGACCGACTGGATTGATTACTGGGCCGTGGATTTTGATTTTGAGAGCAAGCGTGAGATTGTCAGGTTTAAGGACGAAAACGGTAAGTGGCAAGAACAATGGACTGGTGATTATATTTGATTATATTTTTGAAAACGAGTGGCAAAGCTTTCGCACCAAAAAAGACCGCACACTCGAACTCACAAGCGCCTTTTTTGAATATCCCGACAAGGGCCGTAAAAAAATTGCCGTCAAGGTCGTGGATATTTTTGGTAATGACACGATGAAGGTGGTAGAGGTGGGGGTATGATCACAACGCCCAAACAATTTGACCAATGGCTTTCCTGTGTCGAAGACTTCGACATCGAGTTCAAAACAGCCAAAAACAGTTTTAGCAAAGACAAAGACCTGCCCGACTATTGTGCCGCCTTGGCTAATGAGGGCGGGGGTAGGCTGATTCTGGGTGTTAATGATCAGCGTCAAGTCGTTGGCACAAAGGCTTTTCTGGGGACTCATAACAAGCTATCATATGAGTTGTTACAAAAACTCAAAATCAGAGTAGATGTAGAAGAGTTTGATCACCCAGACGGCCGTGTGCTTATTTTTCATGTACCGCCAAGGCCTGCTGGCCAAAGGATAAGATCAACGGGCGATTATGTTTATCCCATGCGCGTTGGCGAATCCCTTGTTGAAATGGACGATCAAAAAACCCGTGAGATTTTAACCGAAACACAGCCTGATTTTACTGCTGGCATTGTTGAGGGTTTTACTGTTGACGATCTTGATCCTGTTGCATTGCAAAATTTACGAGTTGTTTGGTCCAGAGAAAAAAAGCGATCTGAAATTTTAGACTACAGCACCAACAAGATTTTGGATGCCCTTAATCTTGTAGAAGGTGGTCGGTTTAACTATGCCTGCCTGATTCTCCTTGGTAATAAATCGGTTTTGGATAGATTGCTTGCCGATGCCGAAATTATTTTTGAATGGCGCGGTACTCCAACACAGACGCACCATGACTTTCGCGCGTGCTGGCGCGAACCTTATTTTAAAATTCATGATGTCATTTGGCAAACCATCAATGCTCGTAATTCTCGTATCCCGTACCAAGATGGGTTGTTTCAAAAAGAAGTCATGGCCTTTGATGAAAAATCTGTCCGCGAGGCATGGCTCAATGCAATTATCCACAGAGATTATTCTATGCGCGGGCGATCGGTATTTATTCTTGCCAATCCCCAATCTATCACAGTCGAAAGCCCTGGCGGTTTTCTGCCAGGTGTCACCCCAGAAAATGTCATTGATAGCAAAGAGTGGCGAAACCGTCGTCTAGCCGAGACACTTGAAAAGGTGGGCCTTGTTGAGCGTTCAGGGCAGGGAATGGATGATATTTTTAAATTCTGTATCAGGGATGGCAAGGGACTTCCTGATCTTTCAAAGAGTGATTCTTTTTCGGTGATTATCAAAATTCCTGCTCAGGTGCAGGACAAGGCCTTCATTTTATTTTTGGAAAAGGTGGCGCATGAAAAACAGATTCTTCTGGATGTTCACGAAATCATGGAGCTTGAGCGTGTGAGGTGCGGCGGGTCTATTATCAATACAGATTCAAAAAATAAATTTCTTAAAGCTGGCATCATTGAGTCTGTTGGTAGAACAAGCGGCACAAAATATATCCTTTCTCATCGCTACTATGAGACCATTGGGCAAAGTGGAAAACACACCCGACTAAAAGGTTTGACACGCGATCAGATCAAAGAATTGATTTTGAATCATATTCGAGGCGGAAAACCGTCTCGACGTGAGGATTTACTGGCAGGATTTTCGGAACACAGCCCACATGATATCTCTAATATCCTGCAAGAACTCAAGAGGGCGGGACAAATAATTTACAAAGGCTCAACTCTTACGGGAAAATGGATCATAAAGAGATGACTTGAATTAGATGAGTTTAGATCAGTTTTAGATCAGTTTTTTTAAAATAAGTAGTAATTACTAATGTTTGTAAGTTTTTAATTAGATCAAAACCCGCATTTTTAGATTAAATTTATGGCACTCCACCCCAAATTCCCAACGTCCCCGTATGAAATTCTTGATCCCGACTTCCGCTGGTTTCCTGCCGACGAGGCCCTGCGCGAAAAAGACTACGGCAAGCTCTTGCCGCCTCTTGTGGCCAAGCTCCGCAAAGAGGTTAAAAAGTGGCGTGACTCAGGGTATTCCGGTGCCAGCGAGACAAGTGTGTCGCTTCTTAACTGGTGGTTTAAAAAAGATCACCCCATGCCGCAGGCCGATGGCACAATGGTCAATTTTAGATATTATTTTGCTCAACGCGAATCTATCGAGACCCTTATTTACATCCATGAAATTGTAAAGGCAAAAGACAAATATGACCTCATGCGGTTTGATGCCTCCGGTATTTTAACGGCCAGCATGTTTATGGAGTCGTGGCGTCGCTATGTTATTAAGATGGCCACGGGTTCTGGCAAGACCAAGATCATGAGCTTGTGTCTTGCGTGGTGTTATTTTCACAGGCTTTATGAAGCAGAGTCCACGCTTGCACGTAATTTTTTAGTAATTGCGCCCAATATCATCGTCCTTGATCGTTTGCGTGCAGACTTTGACGGATTAAAAATATTTTTTCATGATCCCGTATTGCCCGATAATGGTTACCAAGGGCGCAACTGGCGCGATGATTTTCAACTCACACTTCATATTCAGGATAATATTGGAGCCATACGTAAAACTGGAAATATCTTTTTGACTAATATCCATCGTGTTTACGAGAGTAGTAGCACGATTCCCTCTGCGGGCGACACAGATACGCGTGATTATTTTCTTGGCAAAAAGCCAACAGGACCAACCAATGAGTCCAAGGTAGATCTCGAACAGATTGTGCGTGATATCGATGAGCTTATCGTCATGAACGACGAGGCTCATCACATCCATGACGAAAAACTTGCATGGTTTAAATCCATCGAAGACATTCATAACAGGCTAAAACAAAAGGGCAGTGCGTTGTCGTTGCAACTTGATGTCACGGCAACCCCCAAGCACAATAACGGTGCCATTTTTGTCCAGACAATTTCGGATTATCCACTGGTCGAGGCCATCCATCAAAACGTCGTTAAACACCCCGTAGCACCGGATGCGGCAAGTCGCGGCAAATTAAGCGAGGAGCAGAGTTCAAAATTTACAGAACGCTATCGCCAATACATCCACCTTGGCGTCATCGAATGGCGCAAAGCCTACGATGTTCATCAAAAAATGAACAAAAAGGCCGTGCTCTTTATCATGACTGACGATACAAAAAATTGCGATGAGGTTGCAGAATATCTTGCCTCTACGTATCCAGAATTTCAGGCAAAGGATTCGGTGCTGGTTATTCACACCAAGAACAATGGTGAGATTTCCGAATCATCTACAGGTAAAAACAAAGAAGAACTTGAAAAACTACGCAAACAATCAAACCAGATTGACAGTTTAGAAAGCCCCTATAAGGCCATAGTCTCTGTTCTTATGCTAAAAGAAGGCTGGGACGTGCGCAATGTCACAACAATCGTGGGACTGCGTGCTTATGCCGCACAAAGTAACATTCTACCCGAACAGACCCTTGGTCGCGGTTTGCGCCGTATGTACTTTGGGCAAGATATTAAGGAATTAGTCAGTGTTGTGGGCACAGAGGCCTTTATGGACTTTGTCGAGTCCATCCGCACCGAAGGAGTTGAACTCGAACACCGTAAAATGGGCGAGGGCTCTGATGCCAAGGCTCCCATTGTTATCGAAGTTGATAACGAAAACGTCAAAAAAGATATAGAGGCATTGGATATTGAGATCCCTGTACTCACACCCCGCATTTATCGCGAATACAAAAATTTGTCTGATTTGGCTGTTGATCATTTCAATCATGCAAAAATAAAAATCCAGCAGTTTTCCGAAGAACAAAAAAAAGAAATTGTTTTTAGAGACATTACAAATGGTGAGATTACACACAAAACAGTTTTAGATGATGTATTTACACCGGATTATCAGAGTGTCATTGGCTATTTTACACAAACGATCATGAAAGATTTGCGTTTGTTCAGCGGGTTTGATGTCCTCTTTGGCAAGGTTAAGGAGTTTATTGCCAGTCATCTTTTTATATTGCCCGTGGAGTTAAACGATCTTAACACGCTTAGAAATTTATCTGAGTTAGACGCCACCAAAACCGTGATCGAGACCTTCAAACGCGAGATTAACGCCTTGACTGTACTCGATAAAGGAGAGGCCGAGATACGTGACACAATCAAGATCAGCAAGTGCCGCCCCTTTGTTGTCAAGGATCAGGGTTACTTGATACCCAAAAAATCACCCTTTAACAAAATTATTGGGGACAGTCACTTCGAGTTGGAGTTTGCAAGTTTTCTTGAAAGTTGTGACGATATTATCTCCTACGTCAAAAACTATTTTGCCGTTCACTTTAAGATTGATTACAAAAACGCTGATGGATTTATATCCGATTATTATCCGGATTTTATCGTCAAAAAATCAGAGAAAGAAATTTACATTGTTGAAACAAAAGGTTGCGAAGATCTGGATGATGTCGAAAAAATCAAACGCCTTGCCCTATGGTGCGATGATTTAAACAAAGTACAGAACAAGATAAAAATGGGTTGGATTTACGTTGAGCAAGAGGCCTATGAAAAATACACACCCAAATCATTTTGCGATTTGGTAAAGGCATTTAAACAGTGATCGGTATCATCCGATTCCCCCACCACACTCATAAATCTTGGGGACAATCGTTGTGGTGGGGGCAAAATTAAACCAATTGCAAATTACACAAAAAAACAAAACCAATGCATCCACAACCCCAAAACCCCAAATCACGGCTGGCCCTAACGGATACCAAAGGCCCCGCAGGCGCCCATGGGCGTAAGCAGGCAAACTTTTGCCAGTGGCAAAAGGCAAACTGCGCGCGAGGGCCATTTTGCTTTTATGCAAAATGGCCACGATGTGAAGCCGGACGACCCGCGCCGCAAGGCGCGGTCAAAAGGATGGGAAAATTTCTGCAAGCGCGAATCAATTTCGTTTCGGCTTGGGCTTGGGCTGCGCGGCGCGACGTATAGAATTTTCAGAGCAGAATGACTCAGGATCGAAATTTTGCCACGATTGCCAGTGTTCAACAAACCAAGTTCGAGCCTCGACCGACAAGCCCCGCAGGAGAGAGTGGGATTCCTCGCTGATCGCTCGCCGCCTCCGTTCGCTTCATCGGCCTAAAGGCCGCGCTCACTGCGGTTTTGAAAAGCCTCTATTTTCTATTTTCCAATGCCATTTTCTAATTTTTCGCATTGGATAATAGCGCGAGAAAATAGAGGAAATTTTTCTTGCGAAAAATTTTGCGGAGAGAGTGGGATTCCTCGCTGATCGCTCGCCGCCTCCGTTCGCTTCATCGGCCTAAAGGCCGCGCTCACTGCGGTTCTCATTCTTATATGTTTTTCTCCTGCGGAGAGAGTGGGATTCCTCGCTGATCGCTCGCCGCCTCCGTTCGCTTCATCGGCCTAAAGGCCGCGCTCACTGCGGTTCTCATTCTTATATGTTTTTCTCCTGCGGGGCTTGTGGGTCGAAGTTCGAACTTGGTTTATTCAGAACCACCAATCGTGGCAAAACTTTGATCCTGCGTCGGACTGCGCTGAAAATTCTATCCAAAAATCCGCGCAGACCAAGCCCAAGCCGAAACGAAAATGAATCGCGGCCCCCAAAAAATCACCAGCCCCCCTGATCGCGCCTTCGGCGCGGGTCGTCCGCCAAAGGCGTACTCCCATGGGCGCCTTCGGCGCAACCACTTGGCAATCCACGCGCCTTCTCACCCGCAGTCTGTTCTCCTCTCGTTTCTGGCCGCCAGCCATCAGCGTGTCAACTTGGCGTCAATCGGTTCTCTGTCTCAGCCGGTTTGCTTTGCCAGTGGGCCAGAAAGCAATTGTTGGTCAGGGGTGCGGGTGTTCAGTCACGCGGCTTGCAGTCAACCCTTCGCCGCCATCCTTGGCGGCGATCCCGCCTTGCCTAATATGTTTTGATTTCTTTTGAAGCAAGGCGGGCACGTATGCTCGGTCTCCTGACCTCGCCGGGCCAGCCGTCCAATTGTATTCGTGGCACGGGAGCAAGGCTCCTCCCCAAACCCCTCCGCCTTGCTCCCGTGCAACCAATTGCCAAGGCGGCCATTCCTACGGACTGCGTGTCTTATTCCCCTTGTTAAAAAATTTTTCACCCGTCGACAGTGCCCAAACTGCACCGAGTTGGGGAAAAGGACCCACCCCAAAATTACGCCGCGGGCCTGCCGACTTGCACCAAGGCAAGGCTCCCTCCGCCGTTAGCGGAGACAGCTTTGCACCCAATGAACAAGCAAGCTGCTAGACTCCGCGGCTACTCAACTGCACTCGCCGCTGTCGCGGACTCGCTCGCGTCTGCTCCGTCCATCCCCTAGCGGGGCTGGACTTCGCCCGCCTACGGCGGGTAATCGGCGGCCTTACCTTCACGGTAAGCCCGCCTCAACAGCCGCCCAAGTGCCCACCCCCAGAACGCAGCCCCCCCCATTAACTGCACACTCGCACACCTAAACCAGTTAAAATTGACATTTCCTCCGTCTTACACTAAACCCATCACAAAATGAACACTAGTCTAATAAATACAAAAGACTATGCAACTTTAGTTGACGATCTAAAATCCATCATCACAAAAGGCCAGGAGCAGGCTTTAAGCGCAGTCAACAAGATCAGATTGGAGACTTATTGGCAAATGGGTAAGCGGATGGCGAAGGCTCTCGCTTCGCTCGACGCCTCCGCCACCGCTGAATTTTTTACAAAACTCTCCGGTGATCTTGGATTGGACAAAACTCTTGTTTACCGCATCAACCAGTTTTATCGCACTTGGCCGGAGGCTATCCCCGCCGTCAATGACACTTTTTTAAGCTGGGCGCATCACGTCGAGTTGCTCTCGCTCAAAGATTCTACAGAGCGCGTTTTTTATCTCACCGAGGCAAGCAATAAAGGATGGTCACGGGTTCAGCTTCGCAGGGCAGTACAAAAGGATTTGTTTCACATCGACAAAGAGGCCGATGGCATCGGCCTCAAGCGCGATCCCAATCCACTTCATGTTTACAAGGCCATTGTTGAAACTGTTGTCGATGGCGACACACTCCTTGTGCGTATTGATTTAGGGTTCAATGTGTGGGTCGCTCAGCGCTTGCGCTTTCGCGGGATCAATTGTGCCGAGCTTGCAGACGGCGCTACGCCCGCCTCCGGCGCAGGCGATGCGGCCAAGGCCTACATCGCCGAGCGCCTTAAGGACATTCCTTTTATTGTCATTAAGACCTACAAGACAGACATGTATGGCCGCTATGTCGCTGATGTGTTTTACAGTCCAACCTTAAAGGATAAAGAGGAGGTGGCGGAGGAGGGGATTTTTTTGAATCAGGAGATTCTTAAGGCGGGTTTGGCAAAGTTGGTGCTCTGATTCTTTCACAAATTTTTCAGAAAAAACGAAACCCTCAAGGCAACTCAGTAGAAAATCAATGCAGATGATATGGGGGGGATATGACAAATCTTGTTCCTGCTGAACATATTGAAAATTCCATCTTTATTGTGCGTGGCCACAAAGTCATGCTGGATTCCGTCTTAGCGTTGCTTTATGAAGTCAAAACCAAAGAACTCAACAAGGCCTTCAAGCGCAATAAAGAGCGCTTTCCGGAGGATTTTGTCTTTCGACTTACAGCACAAGAAGCCGAATCTTTGAGGTTCCAAATTGGAACCTCAAACAATAAGTCTCAACTTGATCCCATAAAAGGACGTGGCGGTCGTCGTTATCTGCCTTACGTCTTTACGGAGCAAGGGGTTGCTATGCTTTCCAGCGTGCTACGCAGCAAACGGGCCATTTTGGTCAACGTGGAAATCATGCGTACTTTTGTCCGCCTGCGCCGGCTTTTGTCCAGCAACAAAGATCTAGCGCGTAAACTTGCCGGACTGGAACGAAAATATGACCACCAATTCAAGGTCGTCTTTGACGCCATCCGCGAACTCATGAGCCCACCGGTAAAACCCACAAAAAGAATTGGATTTATAACCGCAGAGTAGGGGCCACCCTCGCGGTGCCCAAAACTTTCTCCCACTCCTTCACATGCCCTTCAATCAACCTGCCATAAGTTTTTGCCTGCCCGCTCCCGTTGTAGGCTCTGGCAAAACCGATAAAGTCAGCCCTTTGCAGGGATTTAATCATCGCCTTTGACATAAAATCAAAAATGCCCAAGATTTGATACCGTGCATCCTTTGAAAAATTTTCAAACATCTCTTTGGCTGTGCCGTAGCCAATCTGCTTATGATTAAATCCCATGATTTGTCCCAGCCCCATTGAGGTTGACTTGATCGCAGCATTTTCATCAAGGCCACGCGCAAGTGTAAAAACAGCCCATTCTTTGGGCTGGTCTCCATGAAAGCCCTGCCATCTGGACTTTGCCGCCGCTTCACGGTAAAAATGCGTTTCTCCCTTCCAGTTTGAAAGCTTGAAATGTCTATCAAATACAGCTCGATTGTTTTTGCCCCACAACTTGTAAAACCAATGCGGCTCAAATCGGATCATCATTTTATCACCTTTAAACGCCTCACCGCTCGACTCAACACAAATCACAGCAAGCCCCACTGCCAAATCCAGAACCAGCGAATGACTCAGCGTTGTCAGTAGGCCACCAAACTGATTGTAAACAAGGGCCAGCTTTTTTTGCCTCGCTGTTCCGACAATCTTTATTTTCTTTATTGGTGCAAGGGTAGACTTCTGCAAAATTTTATTTTGCCAGTGGTAATCATTTGTCAAAACTGTGCCCATAATGTCACGTAGTCCATCACTGCCTTTTGCCTTTTTTGTTGCTTGGCAGTATTTTAATCATGCGGTCAAAGTCACTCTCTTGATCGCAACTTTTGGCTAGTCGTTTTCTGTTATATTTTTCGTATTCATCCTCGGCCAGTTGTTTTGCCATCTCATGAGAAATCTTACCGGCATTTGTTAATATGTCGCGGTCATTAATATTTAAAAAAGCATCCAGTTTTGCAATCCAATCCTTCATGTGCATTGGAATACGTCGCATAGCCTGCCCCTCGGCAAATATAAGGTATTGCTCCACCAGATTATTAAGTGCCAAGAGTTCTGCTTCATTAAGATAGTTCTTGGCAATCGTGACATCATGTTTGCGCACTTTGGTGCCACGCCAATTGGTGAGCCCCATATTGATTTTTTTTGCATTGGCGCGACTATGAATAATCTCTGCAGCGGTTTGACCTGTAATGGCCCAGTGTGTTTTGTTTTGCACCGTCTTAAAAAACTCAATACTGATTTCCTGACTGGGATCGTAATCAATACTGGTGGCATAAATATCGGTGATCTTCTGATAAAAGCGCCTCTCGGAGGTGCGTATGTCCTGTATCCGTCGGGTCAGTTCATCAAAATAATCAAAAGGCTGATCCGGATTTTTGAGCCGCTCATCGTCAAGCACAAAACCCTTTATGATATATTCTTTGAGTTTCTGCGTGGCCCAAATACGAAAACGGGTGGCCACGTGACTCTTGACACGGTAGCCGACCGAGATAATCATGTCGAGGTTGTAATATTCAAGTTTGCGCTGTACGCTACGATCGCCCTCTTGGCGAACTGTCAAGTATTCCTTGACAGTTGCCTCAGACACAAGCTCCGATTCTTCAAAGATGTTTTGAATGTGGAGGCTGATATTTTGCTTGGTGGTTTGGAAGAGTTCAGCCATGTGTTGCTGGGTCAGCCAGACGGTTTCATTCTCCAAACGCACCTCAAGTTTTGTTTGACCGTCTTCGGTTTGGTAGAGAAGGACTTGGCCACCTACCGGTACTAGTTCTGAGTTTTGTTTTTTCATATTACCACCTTTCTCTTCACCCAAGTCTCTTTCAGATCTGAATAAGTGATCTCTTTCCTGCGATTGATCAGATTATCAAAAATGCTATCAACTTTTGTAATTTGAGCCACGCTCAGGTTTTTGCAGTGAACAATGTCTTCAATAACAGTTCTCAAATCCTCTAATCGTGATCCTTCAGGATATTGGGACAAAAATTCAATCCAAGTAATCATTTCATCGATCCCTACTTTTTCACGGATCTTTAACAAAGTTTGACCATTGTAATGATGTGGCCACCAGTGCATCTGGTAAGGGGTAAAATGTTTGTCGAAAAATGATTTTTCAATTTTCAGACACTTCTTCCACAGAGAGAAACACTCATCGAATCTGACATCAATGCAGTAATCAATAAATCGATAGATATTCTCAAAAACGCCATGATCATATTTATCCGCAGCGAGATCCAAATATCGCAGGGCTATCGGGAAATGATCTTCAAATTTATTCTGGTAAGCATCTTGAACCAAGGCCCAATATTCCCATGCTAATTTTGATCTGATTTCCGGAGATTCTTCGATCGTCCATTGTTCAAGCAATTTCTTAAATGGCTCTGCATCAAAATCTTGTAGGTCATCGTAGTAGCCATTCAATTTCCAAGACCAGTTTTGATAAGATCCGCTTCTAAACTCAGCCAGAAAGATTAAAAATGGTTCAAATTTTTCTTTCAAATGTGAACTTGATTTTTGAATAACGAGAAGAAGACTGTTCGCCTCTTCCTGATTGAGTGCACGTATATGACTCAGTGTTGACATGGCAGTCTCTGCCAAGGCCTTTTGAACTTTCGCATCTGCACCGGCTACCTGTTCGAAAAACTTAAAAGCCATGGATTCAATTTTTTTGGCCATTTTCAAAGCAAGTTCAGTGTCATCATTCAAAAATAGTTTCTTCTTTTCAGGTGGCATGACACTCAGTCTATTTCTGGCGAGATTGGTTAATGAGAAACAAGCCATATGTTTCACATACCAATTTTTATCATTTAGAAAATACTCAGTAAGCTGGATGATTTCTTGAATAAAATTCCTACTCGGTATGGCTGGACAACTTGCTAGAGTCCAGGCCACGTTCCCTCGAACTGATGTGATTGAACTAGGTTGGTCACCGTCTAAAATTCTTTTGTGCTCATTATATTTATCTTCGGGATCATCAGGATCCTGATTTGGCAGGTATGGGTCAGGATCATTTAAAAAGGCTTTCACAATCTCAAGCGCTTCTTCGATCATTTCGCTGATCGCCATTTTTCGTGCGAATTGAAGAAAAGAGGCCCGCGAGTGAGAGTGAGTAAGAAATTGGGGGTCGCTGAATCGTGCGAGGTTTGGTCTCACGAAGCTATTGTAGATATTACTTAAAACCTTTACGTCCTCTTTGTCATTGGGGTTGCGATGATGGAAAAATCCGTGGCTAATGAGAATTTGTTGATTGGTAGTAGGTTTTTCAATTTGAATTAGATTTTTAAGAATACTCAGTCCAGATTTTTCATCTCGTTCCACAATTTTTTGCAGAACAACAGCCGCATCATAAGTGTCAAATTCATCATGTTTATTAATAAAAGCTTCGTTTCCAATGAATTTTTCAAACAGAGCTATGGCAAACGACAAATCTGAATCCAGAAATGTCTCAATATTTGGAATGGCAAAATCAACAATGCGATGTTTTCTGAAATATTCAGGTTTACTAAACCAATTTTCTAAGGCTTCTCGTGCTTTAACATGGCCTTTTTGAACCAAATCAGTCACAAGCTGTTCAACAAATGGTGTGATGGGCAGCTTCTCATACTTCTCGATAAGACTGATCTCCACAAGCTCCCATTTTTGATCATCGCTATAATGATCTCGGCGAAGATGCTGGTAAATGATCTCGAACTTAACTGGAATTCCTTTTGTAGAAAGAATGAATTCTTTAAGTATCCCAAGTGCCTCTTTTGAGGCATTACTATCGTCACTTAGATATTGTTTGAGGACAACCGGTATTGCTGCTCGATTTAAAAAATCAGGTTTGTTTTTTGAAACTAGATTTTGAGGCGTAATGCACTTCTGCTTTATAAATTCCCAAGCTTTGCTGTGTGAGTGTTCAAAGTATTTATTTAATGCTATTTCCAAGATGATGGTAACGAATAGTCGGTCTTTAACAGAGTAATTGCGCCCCATAAAGGCGCCCGTCGAACCCATGTGATCCCACCCATTGTTGAGATTGCCTTCATAGAATTTTGCGTATTGGCCTAACAGAACATTTGCGATCCATTGCAATCGTTCTTCAATCTTGTTCAAATCATCAGTTATGTGTTTGCTGAGTATTGAAAAAACAGATCCCGGAGATTTGCTGTGGTCGTGGATTAAATCGAAGGTATTCGCGGCATAAAAGGCGATTTGTTTTTTGAGATTGGTATCTGATTTATCAAATAGTTGCGACAGCAACTGACCGATAATTTTTTTTTGGTGATCTTTGTCCCGACTACTTTTTACATAAAGGATTTCATTTTGCTGATCTTTTAAAAGATCTTGGAGAATAGGAAAGATTCTTGTTGATAAACCAGAATCCAACTCCAGTAATTTCTGTAAAATTCTAATGGAGCCATCAATGAAAAAATCCAGAGAATAAAATCCTCTAACAGAGGCGATATTTTTAGATATGTATTTTAAGATGTATTCTCGATTCCCTGCATTTGCGAGACTGCGCGAAAAAATATCAAAAATATTTAAAGAAGCAGAAAACCCATAATGGCCATTAAGTTTCCAAAGATCATCCCACTTTTCTAAATCGATATTTTCTTTATTTTTGATGCGCTGGAATACGTAATGCAAAAGATAAGGCTGAGTTGACAAAGCTGAAATCGGATATTCACTCCAAATCGGATCACTGTTATCCTCTAACGCTTCAACAAGACATTGCGCCATCTGTTCAGGATTTCTTTTTTTTTCATCATAATAGCCGGTTTTTTTGACTGTTTCTTTTGCTAATTGAAATATTTTCTCTCTAAGTTTAGCTCTGGAAAAAACAGAACCTTTGGAAGCGGCTTCATTGAAATATTGTTTTAAGGCATCAGTAAAACGAATTAAATCTTCTGCTGGCACCCAAAAATCAAAATATTCAGATAAAAGTGCGTAGCAAAGTTCTTTATTTATTTCAGGGGCTATTTTCCAAAATGCCACTCGTGGAATCAGTGCGATTTCATCATCCGTGTAGGTTTTATCTTTAAACTTCTGAGTATATTTTTCCGGGAGATATTTTAGCCATTTTACTTCCCCCTCAAATTGCTCGCTGAGATTGGAGCAAACAATCAAAATCACATCACGTTCATTCACTTCGTGTTTTTTTAATGTTGAACTGAGTGCTTCTTTTAAGTTTGCGTATGTAAAATTATCTTGCGTGCATTTTGATTCACAGATGATCTTGTGACCGTCTTTGAACACAAGATTGAAGTCATGGAAATCTTCTGGTTCCAGTTCAATTCGGTCAAAATTTAAGTCAGAAAGATACTGCAAGTAAAGGGATAAGGCGGCCCATTGTTGAGCCTCGATTCCGACGATGTTGTTTTGTCCTGTTTTACTCATTTTCAGTATACTCTATTAAAAACTCTGTTTTTGACTTTTCTCCAAAATGACTTGAGTCGATTTCTTTAAAAGGTACTCTTGCTAATCTTTCGTTCTTATCCAGTATAAATGTAATGAAACCATCTGGGTTAGATGAGCAGAATGTCTTAATCATGTCATGAAGACTAGCCTGACCTATTATAACTTCTTTAAATAATGCGACCAATCTGATCTTCTTTGAATCAATGTCTCTCAAATGCTCTTTATGACCATAAACCGATATTGAGACATTCACTTCGTGATCTAAAGGCGCCTCTCCCTCTGTGTATAAAGTCATACGATGATGAACGGGATCTTGTTCGTTCACAATTTTCGGATATGGATATTGGTTAATGCTAAGATCTGAAAATTTTGAAAATCTAATTAATGAAAAATTTCCATTAAATTCAATTTTTACCTGAGGATCTTCGTGACTTCCTTCCATTGGAAGGATCCGAATATGTAGTGCGCTCCGATATCGAACTGAATCTTTTACCTTTCTAATCTTGATATAGGAACGATTATAAAGTACCCCTGTTTTAGATTTTTCTTTTATTATCTGGTCGATAGCCGGTGTTTCATTAGATGCCGAAACTTCTGGAGCATTGGGATAAAACGACTCAACCCATTGAGGATGATGCATTTTCAAAGCTGGAAACAGGGAATCAAAATCTAAAATCAATATTTCAAATGGAAATTTATTGAAGTGGTTCAAGCTTTTTAGATCATTACGCAGCTGATTATTGTTTCCAATCTTTTTATGAGGGACAACAATGCAAAATACATGCGGGAAAGTTGCTTCATTTTCACGCGACATAAGTTGCAGGATCTTGTCTGCAAAATCTTTTATTTCAATTTCTTTAATGTCACCAAAATCATTTTTATGCGCTTTTGCATTTAAATCTTTTAGTTCAAATCGCCACGTATATTCATATGAATCAAACTTAAATCTTGCATAGGCATCGTAACCATTTTGTGTCCCAGACCTTGAGGGCCAATAACAATTTGGAAATAGCTCACTGATCAGTTTAGAAAAATTTTTCTCTAATGATTTCCCAAGCCCTTTTCCCATTACAACTTCCCCCGAAAAGCTCGATCAAGGATTGAGGGCATGAGGGCATTGAGTTCAAGGCTAGTCTTGTCTTGCATTTTTTTCAGTTTACTCACTTTTTCTTGAAGACTGACTAGAATCGATACAATTTGTTGTTGTTCGCCAATTGATACGTTGGAGAACCGCTTGTCTAAACCACTTTCCTGAAATAGGGGGCCATCGAGCCTCACAAATTCAGACGATTCATCACACGATCTTCTGGCTAATTGGCAACACAATTCTTCAAAAGCATGTTGCTGACTTCCACATCTCGGTTGTATGTTTTTAAGGTTAATTTCTGACATACTAAATTACTTCATTCGCATACACACTCCGCCCATCCCCATAATACGCATCATAGAAGTGCTCAAAAACGGCGGCACTTTTTGATTCAAACAGTGAAGGCGTATAAACCTTGGGCAGTCCCCCATCTAATATTTTTTCAATTGTGACCAGGACTTCTGCTCGTGACTGTTGGTGTTTACGCCAGTCTAAAACTAACTTGTTCTTTTTCAATGTCAGCAAAAGTTCACGAGCTGTGGCTTTAACTTTTTTTCTATCTGCCTCAGTCATTTCGATTTCTGGTTTTGTCAGTAGATCAAATATAACAAGCTCTTCCTCTGTCATATTTTCCTGGACAGCACGCTGCTCTTCAATATTCAGGTTTTTTGCAAAACTTGTCAGCTGTTTGAACAATTCCTCGGCATTAAGGCTACCTGCATTGTACTCATCTATCATTTTTTGGAATTTATCTAAATAATCCATTCTTGTACGGTTTAGTCTTACCATTGACATCATTTTACTGGCTACTGATGCCTTTAATCGTTCATTAAAAGTGCGCTTGCGACTTGTTTTAAATTTTTCTGCCAGGGCTTCAAAATCTATTTCACTAAGGTCTAACCATTTTTCATGTTCTGGGCCTGTTTTTTCGGGGATAATGTAACCCTCGGATGCAATGGAGTGATCCAACAGATCCTCTATCGCCGCCATGACCTGTGATATGTCGGCAGGTGGTATTAAAATACGCAATTTTTCTGCAATGATGTGTATCGGGGAGACTTGTGGTGTAAACTCAGTAGCTGTTATATCTGGCAGGACAGCCTTAAAAAGACGATCGACGGTATTGGCCAAATCGAGATATTTTCTCTTTGTTTCTTCACTTTCAACCAGCGACTCCACAGCATCATCAAGCAAGCCTACTCGTTCAAAGCCTTTCGAAATTTGTATGGCTTTAAGATTAACTCCCTTTTCATTACACAAAGCCGTTACTTCTGATAGGGAATCTCTTAATGCTGCAACCAACGCTGTTTTATCTTCTACAGGCTTTTCACCTTCGCCACCAGCACCATATATGGCAAGAGCTTTCTCTAAATTACGAAACACACCAGCGTAATCGACAATCAGACCGTTTACCTTGCCAGGATAAACCCTGTTTGCCCTGGCGATTGTCTGCATCAATGTGTGATTTCGCATTGGCTTGTCGAGGTATAGGGTTGAACAACTAGGAACATCAAAGCCCGTCATCCACATGGCACAAACAAAAACAAGACAGAGGGAATCTTTTGGATCTTTAAACTTTGTTTCAAGATCTTCACTAATCATTCGTTTGCGATGAGGTGCAATATCAAGGCCTTTTTCCCTCATATCAGCAATCTCATTTTGACCCTGAGACACAACTACTGCCATATCAGCCTGTTTCATTCTTAATATTTTTGCCTCAATTTCATTTTGTTCATCATCGATTGCATGTTTTTGTTGTGTGTGGAGATTTGCAATTTTATCCTGCCACTTTTTTTGGACTTTATTGTACATCCTGATCGCTGTAGCCTTATCGATACAAATCATCATCGCCTTGCCCTGAAAGCCTCGTTCTGTAAAGTGTGTCACAACATCTTGTGCTATTGTTTCAAGTCGATCGTCACGAGTGATGAGATGATATTCTTTAGAAAACTCCCTTTCGAGTTTTTTCTCCTGTGCTTCGTTAAGCTCGGCTTCTTCTAAAAGACGTTCAATATCCTCGTTAAGATTCTGATTGACCAGCTGCAACTCTGGTATGCGATTTTCATAATAAAGTGGGACAGTCGCTCCGTCCGTTACTGACTGTTTAAAATCATACACACTGATGTATTCACCAAAAACTTTTCGTGTTTTTTCTTCACCCACAATCAATGGTGTGCCTGTAAAGGCTAAAAACCCTGCATTTGGCAGGGCAGTTCGCATATTGAGCGCCATGGTATCATACTGAGACCTGTGTGCCTCATCTGTGATAATAATTACATCACTACGCTCTGATAAAACAGGGTGTGCTTCACCGTTTTCTGTGCGAAATTTATGAATCAAAGTGAATATAAACCGATGATCTTCTTTTAAAAGCTGTCGTAAATGTTTGCTGCTGGTTGCCTGCGCATGTCCCTCGCTCACAATCCCCGCTGAGGCAAAATGCTTATAAATTTGACCGTCAAGTTCTTGCCTGTCTGTGACCAAAACAAAGGTCCAGTTACCAGGTACTTTTCTCATAACCTTTTGAGAAAAAAACATCATTGAGATGCTTTTACCGCTCCCTTGCGTGTGCCAGAACACACCAAGCTTACCTTCCCGATCTTTAACGTCACTCAACGCAAGCATGGCATTATTAACACCAAGGTACTGATGGTTTTTAGCAGTGAGTTTTATCAACCCAGCCTTTGTTTCTTGAAACAAAATAAAGTTCTCAAATAGATCTATGAATTTTGTAGGTTCACAAACACCGCGTAACATTGTCTCTAAAGAAATACGTCCTTTTTCTTTTTCACTATCAATTTTCTTCCAGTCAGAAAAATGCTCCCGCCCAGCAGTTATACTGCCCACAGCGCTTTGACTCCCATTAGACAGAATTATCAGAGCATTGTACCAAAATAATTGTGGGATAGTATCTTTATAATCTCTTAAATTATTATTGTAAGCTGTTTCTAACCGACGGTGGGCTGCCTTGAGTTCAATAAAAAGCAAAGGAAGCCCATTAACAAATCCAACCAGATCAGTACGTCTGGTGTGCATCTCGCCAGTTATCCAAAACTGTGAACACAGTAAAAAATCGTTGTTTGCAGGATTATCCCAGTCAATCACCTTAATGCGACAATACTGATCTTCGCCAGTCTCTGGATCGACAGTGTTTGTTAAAATACCATCTTTAATCAGATTATAGATTTCACGATTTGCAGCGGCAAGACTCATGCGAGAACGGTCTCTAAGCAGCTCATCTATCGACTGACCTATAGCCTCAGTTGAAACACCGTCATTAAGTTTTTCAAGTGCTTTCCATAGTCGTGTTTTTAGTACCACTTCTGATTTTGTTTCTCTGCCAAGAGGACTGTCCTTGCAGTCAAATTCATGATAAGCATTTACTGGTTCCCAACCTAGTTCATCTAACAAATCTATTGCTGGCTGTTCGATAAGATCATCTTCTGTGTATCCTCTTGGGGTCATGCAGCCACCTCCTCTGGGATTGATATATCCAGTTCTGAAATATCAAGTTCGCCTGAGATGAGTTTGGGCAGCAACAGATCACGTGTGCGGCGAAGCACATCGTTTTTTCTCCTGAGAATAGCCATCCCAGCCTCATAACTATTAGCAAAATCACAAAACACCTTTAATATTTCTGTTGATGGTACGATTGTTTCAAGAGAATACGCCTGATTACGATTTAATCCTGGCACGGCTGCATCATTATTAAGAAAGTTTTTTGTTTGAAGATCATAATAAAGAAACCTCAATGGTATTTTAGATTTTACAAAATAAACAGTATCGATCGGATAAAAAGGAATATCAGACCAATAGACACTACCAACATTACCTTTTCTCCCAACAATAATCCCAGGCCCATCAACAAAGTGTTGATCATGATGACCAACAACACCACTTGATCCATAAACGGGTATGTTACCATCTTTTCTTTCTTCTTGTTTTAGGGCTTTGCCATAGTTAAGTTCCAATATTTCTCCAAGCTTCTTCACCGCCCACCCCTCTGGAATTTTACCAAGCGACGAATCCTTAAACTTTACTTTCTCATGCCCTGGAAATCTGAATTTTACAAACCACTCACGATAAAGATTTTGAGCCATTTCTTCTAATATTTTAATGCGGCGCAGGTTGTTTTCGATGAGGTCGTCGTAGGCTGAGAGGATGGTGGCGATTTTGCGTTGGGTAGTAATGGGATAATATGGTATTTCGACTTGCCTGAGTTCACTTTGCTTAATTCCAAGTACAGTAGTGCCTGTAGCTCGTCTTTGTAAACCCGCTTGGACATAAGGTGATTTGAGTGCCTGGTAATAATATTGTTGGTCAATAACGTTTGGATTACCTCTTAACAAGATAACTCGTTGAGCTAGAGCTATTTTCTCTATAGTCCTTAATTGAGCGACTTCACCCAGAGGTGCTTCTGTTGTTAATACAATATCGTTTTTCTTTGGCAAACCACGGTGCATCCAAGAATCATATGTCTCGTCTGCTATATATTCGATTCTGTCATCTTGAACAAAACCATCTTTAATAACTTTTGCCTTTACAAGTCTAATGCCACTATTAGACTTTGGTGGGGTCTTGCCTCGATAATCGATAAGTGTTTCTGTTATTTCGTCAATTGTCTTAGCCTCAAATCTCTCCATTATTATACTCCAATATTTTAGTTACGTTCTCCGCAATCCTTTCTTCCAATTCCCTTGCCTCTACATTAAGGGCCTCAAGCTCCTCATTAAACCCTTCTCAAAGAACTCCTCAAAACAATGAACT
>JADGCS010000081.1 GCA_015228875.1 Deltaproteobacteria bacterium
TCAATTGAGCCGGCAGTGAACCGTTGTCCTGTATTTTTGTTTCGCCCATTGCTTCTCCTTAAAAAAATATTTGTATCCAGAAATTTTCAAAGTTGACAGAGCGCGGGTGCATTCATCGCAAAATGAAGGAACTCAACCGCGACAAAGTCAAGTTGGTAACTTGAAAATGGTTGTTTTGCGCGCCTAAGCTGTCAAGATTTTTGTTGAGGGACATTCTCTTTGCGATGCGCAAGCAACACGTAACATGGGTCAGTACCGCGCGGGCCAAAGGCCTAACGACTGAGATTGTATAAAAAAATTGTGGAAAGCAAGAGGGGTGTGATGGAGGGATAAAAACAAATCGCCAACCACAAACAAATTTTGTGCCACACCTAAAAAACGGGCAGCCTTTAAACAACGGCGTTGATCATTGACGCAGGTTTGATAAGATTAGCCCTGAATTTGGCGGTTGCAGCCTGTTTGGCAACAGGTGATGCGGGGATCTAAGTAATGCTGGTGATTGTATTTGAACGAGGTTGGTTCTCACAATAAAATCCCGCTTTGGCTCTTTGGGTTTTTGTATTGTTAGGCATGAACACGTTGGCCACGAAGTGACAAGGCTTCAACCAAAAGCTGACGAATCACGGATGATTTTGAATTGGCTTGCAATTGCGCAATTTTTTCAATTTCAGCATTGAGCCAAGCGGGAATAGTAAGAGGCGGCAACTTGATAACCTGACTTAAGCCTTCTGTGCGCAGAGAGCTAGAAAAATCAATAATAGCGCGACCTTCATCAAAGTCCTTGTCAAAGTCCTTGCTCTTTTGCTTGTTTTTCTTCTTCATGTCTCGCCCTCCTGACTGAGATGATACGGACACCTTCTGGCCTGATGGTAAAAATGCCAACGAAGTATTTCCCTTTGGTTTTGCCAATCACAGCATGGCGAGGTTCGCCTTCTTGTTTAGCAACATTCGGAGCCATCAGGTTTGGACCCTCGAAGATAGCATCACGAGCGTCTTCAAAGCTAATGCCATGCTTTTTCTGGTTTTCCAGATTCTTCACAGGATCCCAAATGTACATATCTATTTTATATAAGATTTATATAAAAAATCAAGTGAGTTTTGAAGGGAAAGAGGTGGCTGTCTAACGTATAGCTAAGGGGCGCGGCGTTTAGCCGCGTCCCTCTCGAAGCGATTGTTAGGCTTAGTAACAGACTTCACGCCACTCATACCGCCGCGTGTACTCATTGTAAATTTGGCGCTGAACGCAATTTGATGTTCCGACCGGTGGAACTCTTGGCCTCTGAATTGGTTGAACAAAGCAAAGGGGACCCCTGTGGTGACCCCTGTGGTCTGTGAGTGGAGACTTTTCATGTTTCACAATCAGAGGTTTTCGAATAGGCTCTTAGGGGGTATGATGTTTAAAGCACTTGTGGTGCAGGGCTTTAAACGGGATTTTTTTAATAAAAAACACTCTAGCTCCTGACTGCGCAGTATAAAATCTTGAAACAATATAAGACTGATGTTATGAATTATATGTGGAAAAAAACTTTACCGTAAAAAGCAAGCTATCGTCGTGTCATAAAATAAGTGATTTTGTTCAAGGCTCGTATGCTAGCCGTATCCTTATGGTTTGGCCACTTACGCAAGAGGTAGCCTCACTTTCTCCATATCACAATGTTAAACAAAGATTACAAAGACATATTACTAAGCTTAAAAAACGAAAAAGCTGAGTTTTTGCTTGTGGGTGCCTACGCGCTGGCGGCTCATGGCTATCCGCGAGCCACCATGGATATCGACCTGTGGGTTAAACCCTCGGCAGAAAATGCAGGTGCCGTTATTCGCGCTATTAAAAAATTTGGAGCACCTCTCTATGATTTGACAACTGCTGATCTTCAAAGAGATGACATTGTTTTGTTTTTCAAATTGGCGTGGCGCCGAGACGCATCGACATCATTACAGGTGTTTCGGGCCTTGTGTTTGATAAGGCCTACAAAAAATCTGTCGAGATTAAAGTTGATGAAGTTACACTTCGCATCCTGTCCCTTGAAGACCTCATCATTAACAAGCGTGCATCGGGAAGGACAAAAGACCTTGCGGATGTCGAGGTTTTAGAAGTCTTAAGAAAGACTCATAAGAAAAATCAAAAAAAAACGAGACGAGGCGCTTAAGAGGCAACGGCCCTCTTAAAAAAAATCTTACAATGTTTAATCTGTGTATTTGATATCTGAATATTGTGAGCCGTACATTCGTTGAATTTCTTCTTTATAGTCTGTTACCCCTTCAAGAACAAGAACACCGGTGTTGTCGCTGATCAGCATGTCGTGTGTGCCGTCGTCTCTTTGTGTAACAACAAGGCCGAATGCGTGTCCGCGGGGTGCAGATGAGCAGACAGATCAAACTCGAGGTCAGCCCCGCATATATGGAAATGGGCGAGTGCCCGGAAATATCGGGAAAACAACGCAAAGAGGTCTATTACCTGAGAAACGCCATCAAACGCTGTCAGGACGGCCTTTTGCCAGGTGAGGATGAAAACAACCTGTGGGACAGGCTTAAAGATATTTTGTGCAGTCCTTAAGATCCTGCTCACGACCCTCGCGATGAAACAACTGCCTTGTAATCACCTCTGCAGGGCCCTGCCCGGTGTGTATTGTATAGTAATTCAACTTTTGCCAAGCACAGCAGTGCTTGGCAAAAGTTAGAAATTACTTATGGTTGTAACAATTGAATGTACTAACGAAATCATAAACAACCATATATTGAAAAATTCCCCCTCTTTGTGTTAGCAGGGGGACCGATTTAATATAAACGGGGGGAGGCATGAAAACAATTATTTCAATTTTTTGGTTGGTTGTCTTGTCAACGTTGTCGGCCTGTTCTGCAAGCAGTGGTTCCTCTGGTGGTCCCGACACGGCGAGCGCCTTTAATCTTGCGGGAGAGGCCTTTCAGTCCATACCGCTGATCAACGGATCTGTCACCGGTTCTACGTCTTCACTTGTCACCCTGAGGGCAGAGTCCACGCTGGCCGCTGTCAATCAAGATATTCTCGAGAGTTTTTTTAAACTTGAGTGTCGCAACGAAGAAGGCACCCTTGATTTTTGTCCCGACAATGATGATGTCGACTACACAACCCTTGACTATAAGTTTTCCACCACCACCTTAATAGGTCTTATTCAGCACGCCGACATGTATCTCGCCAACGTCTTTAGCTCGGACGAAGTCCCAGACCCGGAGACCGGTGTTTCTTCATTTGAGTCAACCTATAAAACATGTCAAAAGGGGAGCGGTGCCTCCGCATTAAGTAATCACACAGCGGTTTATTCCCCCGAAAATGCCAATACGTTTGTCGTTGATTTTGGCACTTTGTTTGACTGCGTGGGGGCCTTTGAGTTTGGCGACACGGGCTATGCGCTCTACAGCAAATCTGTAGATGATCTCATCTTTGCTGCTCTGGTCTCGCGCAAGCAGGTTGAGGGGACTGTTGATTACGTTGGCGTCATGTCCGATATTTTTCAATCGTACATACGCAGGGACAGCAATGGTGAGCCCGTTATTCTGGGATTTAACCTGGCAAGTTTCGACGACAAAGACACCAATGATTCTGCAGGGCGCGCGGTGCTCATCACAAACTTTTCAACACACAAGTTTATTGTAAAATACATTGGCGGTGTCTCTGCCGATACGTATTACAACGTTGTTGCCATGGGAAAGGCCGGCTACGATAGCACAAACAAAAACTGGGTCAGTGGTTACTACATGGCAAAACTAAGTTATGGAACTACCGAGGCAGAGACCGTCTGTATTGAGAATGGCGACACTCCCTCCATCGTAGAAGACTCTTATTGCGCGGATGTTGCGGCCTACTTTGGCGACAACGGGATGACAACCACCGAGGTGTACACCTACCTCGAGGCAAGCGAGACAGACCAGCAAAACCTAGCCGGGTTTAATACATTCTTTGACGACAATGAATTTCTTGATTCATCAGCCACAACACTGCCTGCCAACAACACAGATTATTTTCCCGACTCTATCGCGGCCCAGTAACATTTAAAACAGACTATAATGTTCACGGGGCTTGGGTTTGCAGAGTAGGCGTGGTTGGGTTGATACGACCACCACCCTAAAAACATGTTTATTTAATAAACAATCTGTTTATTTTATTTACACACAGGGTCGCGGCCCTTGCCTGTCACCCCACCCCCATCTCCATCATCCTGTTGATCGGGATCAAGGCCTTTTGGGCGAGTTCTTTATCGACACAGATCTCTGGCTGTTCTTTTTGGAGGCACAAGAGGATTTTTTCAAGTGTGTTAAGCCTCATGTGAGGACATTCACTGCACGAGCACCCGCTGAGGTCCGGGCCAACGATAAAGGTTTTATGGGGGCATTGTTTGCGCATCTGATGCAAGATGCCGGATTCGGTCATCACAATAAAACTTTGTGCGTCACTCTCTTTTGTGTATTTGAGGAGCTGCCCCGTTGAACCGATAAAATCTGCAAACTCCAGGATGGCCTCTTCGCACTCGGGGTGCGCAATAATCTTGGCCTCGGGATAGACCTTGGTGAACTCGTAAAGGGTCTTTGCCGAAAACGACGTGTGCACAAAACAATTGGCGGGAAATAAAATCAAATCCCTCCCCGATTCTTTGGCCACAAATCTGCCCAGGTGCTGGTCGGGGCCAAAGATAATCTTTCTGTCGCTAGGGATCTGCCTTGCAATTTTAACGGCATTGGCCGACGTACAGATAACATCGCTCATCGCCTTGATCTCAAGGCTCGAATTAACGTAAGTCATCACATACGCGTCTGGGTGTTTTGATTTAAAATAGGCAAAGACCGCGGGGGTGCAAGAATCGGCCAAGGAACACCCAGCGCCAGCATCCGGAACGAGTATTTTTTTCTCGGGGTTCATCACCTTAAATGTTTCGGCCATAAACTTAACACCGCAGACCACGGCAATCCGACTGTCTGTCTTTTTGGCAAAGATAGCCATCCCGAGGCTGTCGCCCACATAATCCGCCAAGTCCTGAATCTCGGACGCCTGATAGTAATGGGCAATAATCAGCGCCCCCTTTTGGTCTTTGAGTTCCTTGATTTTATTAATCATGGGTCGTTCCTTTCACAACCTGCCCTTGATAACAGCAACAAAAACCGGATATCAAGATTGATTATTAAACCCCAAACTGGCATACAGTTGAGCGCTTATGAGACAACAAACACCAACCCCAATAAAAGAAGGATTAGAAACCATGATAAAAGAAATCGGGACAGAAATCTTTAAACGCAGTCAGGCATCATCAAAACTTTTTAAAAAAAATTTTTTCTCCGATCTGATGATGGATTGGGCCATGAAGAGAGAAGACGTCAAGGTAGAGATGTTCCGCTTTGTAGACGTCCTGCCCACCCTAAAAACCAACGGGCAGATCTCGGATCACCTCAGAGAATATTTTCTGGCCTCAAAGGCAGATTTTCCCCAGGCGATCCAGACAGCACTCAAGGCAGCCCTCTCCACATCGGTTACCGCGGGCATGACATCCGCAACCGTCAAAAAAAACGTCTCCTCGATGGCCAGTGTCCTTATCACAGGCGAGGACTCATCACGCGCACAAAAAAAACTTAAAGAGCTCTGGGACAGCGGGTATTGTTTTACAGTCGATATCCTTGGCGAGGCCGTTGTGTCTGAGGCAGAGGCCGTTGATTACCAGAACCGCTATCTTGAACTTGCGCGGGGCCTCCCCAAACTCGCCGCAGAATGGAAACCCTGCCCCCTGCTCGAAGAAACCTCTCTCGGAAAAATCCCCAGGGCCAATGTCTCTGTCAAGCCCTCAAGCCTCTACTCGCAAATTGATCCCGTCTCTTTTGATAAAACAGTCAGGGGCATTAAAGACAAACTGCGCCCCATCCTGTCCGAGGCCGTTAAAAACAACTGCTTTGTCAATATCGACATGGAGCAAAACGACTATCGCGAAATCATTTTTACAGTCTGTGAAGAAATTTTTTCAGAAGCAGAATTTGTAGACTACCCGCACCTTGGTATTGTGGTGCAGGCCTACCTTAAATCTGCCGAAGAAGACTTAAAAAGACTGATCGAGTTTTCCCAAAAAAGAAAGGCCCCGTTAACCATCAGACTGGTCAAGGGCGCCTACTGGGATTACGAGATCATCCTTGCAAAACAGCGCAACTGGCCCATCCCCGTCTTTACCAAAAAACCAAAGACCGATATCAGCTACGAACAATGCACAAAAACCCTCCTCGATAACTACCCCAAGGTGATCGGGGCCTTTGCCTCGCACAATGTCCGCAGCCTTGCCTACGCGATGGCCTGTGCAAAAGAAAACGGGATTGGCAAACAAGATTTTGAGCTGCAGACCCTCTACGGCATGGCCAATAATTTTAAAAAGGCCATCTGGGAAATGGGCTACAGGATCAGAGAATACGCCCCTGTTGGCGAAATGCTCCCGGGGATGTCCTATCTTGTTCGCAGACTGCTCGAAAACACATCAAACGATGGTTTTTTAAAACAAAGCGGGGTCGATCAAAAAGGGATGGACGAATTACTCAGAGACCCCAGGGAACTTGTATAAATCCGAACCTAAGTAGGTTTTTTCTACGCGATTTGGCTTAAATCTTTTATAAGGTGCCAGCCCGCGTAGTATTTTCCGCCTTGTGCGGGTTATGAGGAGTCACAATGTTTATCAACGAAGCCTATATCGATTTTACAAAAAAAGAAAACCGTGAATGGATCCCCGCAGCGATCATGAATCTGCGCGGGCGCCTGCCGCTTAAGGTCCCTGTAACCGTGGACGGTCGCGTGATCAGCGGGTTGGCGGTTAACAAGGTCCAAAACCCCTCCGACCACCGGGAAACCGTAGCCGAAAACGGCATGGCCACTCAAGCAGAGGCCGACGCCGCCATTCTTGCCTGCGAGAAGGCCAAAAAAACATGGGGCCACAGACCCGTCAGAGAGCGGGCCGATATCATCCGCAAGGCAGCCGATCTGATGGTGCGGGATAAAAAAGAACTCATCTGCGTCGAAGTACTCGAAGAGGCAAAGCCCTTTAAAGAGGCCGATGCCGATGTCTGCGAGGCAATAGATTTCTGCCGCTATTACGCAGATGAGGCCGAGAGAATCTTCAGGCACAAGCCCACCACCGACATCCCCGGAGAGACCAACCATTATCATTACATTCCCAAAGGGACCTGCCTCACCGTAGCCCCGTGGAATTTTCCCCTGGCCATCCTCTGCGGCATGACTGTTGCCCCCCTTGTCTGCGGCGACCCCGTGATCATGAAACCCTCAAACCAGGCACCAGCTATTGGTTACGAACTTTTCAAGCGCCTGATTGAGGCGGGGGTACCCAAAGAGGCTGTTCACTTTATGACAGGCAGCGGACGCAATATTGGCGACTATCTCGTCAGGCACCCCAAGGTCCACATGATTGCCTTTACAGGTTCGCGTGATGTCGGCCTGCACATCGTCAAAGAGGCTGCCCTTGTTCACGAAGGGCAACGGCATGTCAAAAAAGTCATCGCCGAGATGGGCGGTAAAAACGCCGTCATCATCGACGACGATGCCGATCTTGATGTCGCTGTGATCGGCTGTCTGTATTCCGCATTTGGTTTTGCAGGGCAAAAATGCAGTGCCTTATCCAGACTCATTATCCTCGATAACATCTACGATAAATTCAAAACACGTTTTGTCGAAGGCATGAAATCCCTTAAAGTGGGCATTGCAGAAGATTTAGATACAAAAATTCCCGCAGTCATAGACGTGCCAAGTCGTGACAGGTTGATGAGCGTCATCGAGAGACACCAGAAAAATATCGCAGGTCAGATCGACCTTACGCCAGAGCTTCTCGCACGCGGCAATTTTGTCCCTCCAACAGTCTTTGAGTCTGACGACATGAAATCAGAACTCGGGCAGGAAGAATTCTTTGGCCCGCTTGTAACGCTTTTTAAGGCCAAAGACATCAATGCCGCGATCGACCTTGCAAACGACAGCGAGTTTGCACTGACGGGCGGTGTTTATTCACGTTCTCCATCCAATATCGAAAATGTGAAAAAATTTATGGAGTGCGGCAATCTGTACATCAACCGACAGATCTCGGGGGCGCTCGTCAACCGACAGCCCTTTGGCGGGTTCAAACTCTCAGGTGCCGGTGGCAAAGCAGGCGGGCCCGATTACCTGCTGCATTTTACAGAGCCGCGCACCATCACAGAAAACACCATGCGCCGCGGCTTTGCGCCAGAGGTGTGAACATCGAACTTGTAACTGCACGGCATCATTTCTAACCTTAAAGTTCCTTCACACTCTTTACACATTGAATTGGCAAGTAAAGGGCGCCCCATGTGTTGGTCATTTGTGTTGAAAATTTTGACTTGATCGTGTAAGCTGAGTTATATTATAATATAACTTATAGTATAAGATAACAATGAAGGCTGAAATTGTTGAATCAAAAAAAGCCCAAAAGGACTTGGACAAAGCGCCGCGTAATGTTGCTGCGTCTTACGAAATCTGGGCCCGGCTTGTTGAAGAGCATGGGTTGGATATTTTGCGAAGTTTTAAGGGTTATCATGACGAAAAGCTTTTGGGAGAACTAAAAAATATGAGGTCATCCCGGTTAAATAAAAAATGGAGGGTTGTGTATCAAAGAAACAAACAGGGGATGATCGAAATTGTGTGTGTCGTCAGAGTGATCCCACATGATTATCGGAAACTCTAAACATGTTTAGGGGAGGTCTTATGGCAAGAGCCAGAAAAACAAGAACATCACTCACACCCGGCCAGATCGTGAGAGAACTCAGACAAAAAAAAGGTTGGTCACAGGCTGTGCTTTCAGAAATCACGGATATCGCAGTGTCAAATATTTCCAATATCGAAAGCGGCAGGTCACAGCTGGGGGCTGACAGGGCCATTTTGCTTGCTGAGGCCTTTGGGGTTAAACCAGAGTTTATACTTTTTCCCAACGGTTATTTAAGGGACTCTCTCAAGGAAAAACTTAAGGCTATCAGAAAAAAGGCGGACCACATCGAGAACACGATGTGAACCAACACAGACACCAATACAAATTCTATGACACCCAAAACAAATTCCCCCTTCAATTACGGTATTGACAGGCTCACCCCAAGCACAGCTTTAGCGCTGGCAGGGGGCTCTCTCAGAGGGCAGATTTCCGAAGAAGTCCGGTTCAGGCTTGTTGCAAGTCAAAAACATGTTCAGGAAATTGTAAACAGAAATATCTCTGTGTACGGCATCAACACGGGATTTGGCCCGCTGTGCAGGACCTGCATCGCTCCAGAAGATACGGGCAGGCTGCAGGAAAACATCCTGCGCAGCCACAGTGTTGGTGTGGGCGAACCCGTCTCCAAAGAAATTGCAAAACTCATGCTGATCCTCAAGGCCCATTCCCTCTGTCAGGGTTTCTCGGGCGTCTCGCTGGCACTGGTCGAGCGCATACTGTGGCACATCGAAAAGGACATCATCCCCGTTGTGCCCTCACAGGGCTCTGTGGGTGCCTCGGGAGACCTCGCACCGCTCGCACACCTCTTTCTCCCGCTGATTGGGCTGGGGCAAGTATTTTACAAGGACAAAATTATTGAAACAGCAAAGTCCCTCGAAAAAACAGGCATCAAAGGCATGGCCCTGGGACCCAAAGAGGGCCTCGCCCTCATCAACGGCACCCAGTTTATTGCGGCACACGCCGTAAAGATTGTCGAAAGGTTGCACAACTGCCTTGAGTGTGCGGACATCATCGGTGCTTTAAGCCTCGAATCCATGCTGGGTTCCGTCCAGCCCTTTAAACACAAACTGCACCAGCTCAGACCCTTTAATGGCGCCCTGCACGTTGCCCACAGGCTCCGGACCCTCCTTGAAGGATCAGAGGTGCTCGGCTCCCACAAAAACTGCGAGCGCGTTCAAGACCCCTATTCTCTGCGCTGTATGCCGCAGGTTCACGGCACCTCCCGAGACGCGTGGGAACACCTTGCGTGTCAGGTGTTGACAGAAATAAACGCTGTGACTGACAATCCCGTTATTTTCAGCAGCACCGAAACTGTAAGCGGTGGCAACTTTCATGGACAGCCCCTGGCCCTCCCCCTTGACTACACGGCCATGGCGGCAAGTGAACTCGGCAACATCTCGGAGAGGCGCACCTATCTTCTGCTCGAAGGCAAAGAGGGCCTGCCTGTTCTGCTCATGAAGGACACCGGAATCAATTCGGGGTTTATGATCCCCCAGTACACGGCAGCAGCGCTCGTGAGCGAAAACAAGTCCCTCTGTTTTCCCGCCTCTGTCGACAGCATCCCCACATCACTCGGGCAGGAAGATCATGTGAGCATGGGCGCAATCAGTGCCCGCAAAACCTTGAGGGTGGTTGACAATCTCGAGAAAATTCTCGCCATCGAGCTTTTGTGTGCAGCCCAGGCCTTTGATTTTAGAAGACCTCTCAAATCCAGTCATCTCCTCGAAGCCTGTCATGACCTGGTACGACAAAAAATTTCACATGCCGACGATGACCGCGTCTTTGGTGACGATATAAAAATTGCCATCGCAATCCTGACAAAAGGTGAACTTGACAACACCGCAAACAATGCCGCAAAACAAAAGAGAATTGATTTAAAAGGAGACTTGCATGAACGCTTCAGACTTTCTTAAAGAATACGCCACGCACCCGCATTATCACGCCCCACGCGGCACAGCGCTCCACGCCAAAAGCTGGCAGACCGAGGCGCCCTTGAGAATGCTTCTCAACAACCTCGACAGTGAGGTAGCCGAAAACCCGGAAGAACTCGTTGTCTATGGCGGCACCGGGCAGGCGGCACGAAACGTACCGGCACTCAAAAAAATCATCACGGCCCTCCTCACACTCAATGACGACCAGAGCCTGCTGATCCAGTCCGGCAAGCCCGTAGGCATCATCCCCACACACCGCTACGCCCCGCGCGTCTTTATCGCCAACAGTAACCTCGTGCCTCACTGGGCAACATGGGAACACTTTAACGATTTAAAAAAACGCGGGCTCATCATGTTTGGACAGATGACGGCGGGGAGCTGGATTTATATTGGCACACAGGGGATTTTGCAGGGGACTTACGAAACCTTTGCCTCGTGTGCCAAACAGCATTTTAACAGCACCCTAAAGGGCAGGCTTCTTGTGACCGGCGGTCTTGGCGGCATGGGTGGCGCACAGCCGCTCGCTGCCACTCTTAACGGCGCCGCGTTTCTGGGTGTTGATATCGACCCCGTCCGTATTCAAAAACGACTCGATACAAAATACATCGACCGTTTGACACACTCTTACGAAGAGGCTCTGTCGTGGGTGCTTGAGGCAAAGGCCACAGGGCAGACTCTTTCGGTCGGCCTTGTCGGTGATATCGGTGACACTCTCGAAAGACTGATCCACGACAACATCACACCCGATGTGCTGACCGACCAGACCTCGGCGCATGATCCCTTGTACGGTTATGTACCAAACGGGCTTACCTTAAAAGCTGCCCTCGATTTACGAAAAACCAATCCGCAGGAATATCAGGCGCGCGCTATTAAAAGCATGGCGCGTCATGTAGGGTTTATGCTCGCACTTAAAAAGAGGGGGGCACAGACCTTTGATTACGGCAACAACATCAGGGAATTTGCACGGCAGGGTGGCGAAAAAAACGCCTTCGATTTTGAAGGCTTTGTCCCCGCCTACATCCGCCCGCTGTTTTGCGAGGGACAGGGACCGTTCCGCTGGGCAGCCCTGTCCGGAGACCCCGATGATATCTATGCCACAGACGAGGCGCTCATGGAGCTCTTTAAAGACAACAAACAACTCGTCAACTGGCTTGGTTCTGCAAAATCAAAAATCGCCTTTCAGGGGCTCCCCTGCCGTATCTGCTGGCTTGGTATGGGCGAGCGCGAAAAGGCGGGGCTGCTCTTTAACGAAATGGTCAGAACAAAACGCCTCAAAGCCCCCGTCGTGATTGGCAGAGATCACCTCGATTGCGGTTCTGTCGCATCACCCTACCGCGAAACAGAGGCCATGAAAGACGGCTCCGACGCAGTATCGGACTGGCCACTCCTCAACCTGATGGCCAATACGGCAAGCGGGGCCACATGGGTCTCGTTTCATCATGGCGGTGGTGTTGGCATGGGTTATGCCCAGCACGCGGGCATGGTGGTTCTTGTGGATGGCACAGAGAGATCAGAGCAATGCCTTAAGCGCGTTTTACACAACGACCCGGCACTTGGCGTGATCAGACACGCAGACGCCGGATATGAACGCGCCGCGGAAAATCTAAAAACATTTGGGCTGGGGGTGGGTATCTGACCCCGATACACCACACACGAAATTTTGCGTCAGCAAAATTTTTGCGGAGGGACCGCGTTTAAAAGTGTTGAAACACAAAAACCTTTCAAGACAGTTGTTAATCATATTTTACAGCTTGGGCTTAAGCAGGTAAAAAATCCTCCTGCAACCATGGCCTATGTAGTGCCTGTCGGGAAACACAGTGTGCGTAAAATGTTTCATTTTGGTGCCTGTCCTCTTTCCTGTCCCTGTCGAAGAATTTATCCTGAGCTTGTTGAAAGATAAGAAAATCCCCCAATCAAAAACCCTGTCTCCCCTGATCGTTCTTAAAGATTAATTCAATTAAATATCCAACAAATGCTGTTTCCTTTAAAAATATTTTTAAGAGAACCAGAAAAAGTTAAAATAAAAAAGGAGATTATCATGAACTGGGATACAGTCGGGGGTCATTGGAAACAATTAAAAGGCAATGTCAAAGAAAAATGGGGAAGACTTACTGACGACGAGCTGGATGTTATCGAGGGTAAAAAATGTCGGCTGGCAAGAAAGCTTCGGGAAAGATACGGAATGGAAAAAGACGAGGTCGAAAAACAAAGCGCGAATTTCAAAAAACCGCCAAGGCAATCATCAAAGCAGCAAAGGTTCACAAAAATTTAAAGGCAGATTAATGACATTTAAAGGGGGCATGCGTGCCCCCTTTCTTTATTTATCACCGAACACCATCGGGACAGATGAACTTTAAGCCGACTTTTATCGTCATGAAGTCAACAACCTTTATAAGGAAAAATCAGCATCGCCCGGAAAGCTTCGTCTCTCCGCGGGGATCGTTGCATCAGCCTGCGTCGCATACCATGTCTTCATATATTCCTGCAGTGCCGGTGAAACTAACGAAAAATTAACCCTGCCGCCCGCGATAGTGCCAATGCTAATAGATACCGGCTTGGCGGCCTCGTGGGTCTCTATGGACACGACATTCTTAACCGCTATCGTATCGCTGGGTATGTGGAGCACGATGAATTTTCGAATACCTGCCGCCGCATCGAATGAAACGTTGTTCATGTGAATGATAAGCCTTTGTCTTCCTGGAACGGCCACGGCCTCCAGTATGGCGGCCTTAAGGTATCTTTTTTCTGACGGGCTTAAAACCAGTCCCTCGCCCGCGTCCCTGTTGATGGGGATGTATCTGGCGGAAATAATCGTTGTCCCCCCCTGAACATCAAATCTTGTGGTCGTCTCGTTAAATTTCTCATCGACCCCAAACGCCTCTTCCAGAGTTTTTGGATCCTTAAACGCCATCAGCGCCGGGGAGGCCAATGGCTTCGTGTCAAAGCCATGCTCGCTGTAAACCGCATCTATCTCATCAACAACCGAATAATCCGGATTGACAACCCTGTTTAAATCGAGACACTCTGCAAACCAGTCCAGTCTATCATTAAACTTGTTCCTGAGCGCAAACAAGAGGTGAGTTGCCCCATCTGCCGAGGCCAGCCTGGTCAGTTCCCCATTATTCAATTTGTACCAGATCCCTCTTTGCCCCATATCTTCCATTTCGGCGGCGGCATCAACCCTGTAATTCTCTCTGTCCAGCGTGTTGCCAATGACAGTGTCATCCCATGGGATAGTCTGCGGGGCATAATCGTCCTCAACCTCTACCGGCACGACAACCGGAAGGTCCTCGCTTGTCCCCTTGACAAAAACGGCATATCTCAAGTTTGCGAACTCAGCCTTTGTCGCGACATCCAAATTTTTCGAATTTTTAAAGTAATAGATGAACCACTGCTGGACGGCTATGGCCCTGTCCCGCGCGAGTTGATCGTTCCCATTAAAGTAAATATCGGGCACGCCTCTTACGTTTGCCTTCTCGATAAGCAGGGGTACCGCAAGAACCTTGTTGCCCCTGGCATCTGCCTTGCCCACAAGCCTGATCTTGACAACGTCGGTCGAGTTTTTGAAAACATTGAGGAGGGAGCGCACATAATCCGCCAACTGTCGGTCATCTTTGATGACAGCCTTGGCGGTATCAAAAAGCGATTCCGACTCGAATACAGCCGGGGTAATTGCCTGTGCGACTGTCTGCATGGTTGGGAGCGCGACCTTTGTTTTTGGAACAACCACAGCGCTTGGCCGAATTGATTTTTTCGCATCAACTATGTAGGGTTCATCGCTCCGAACATTGAGAGGAGGACCGTCTGACTTCGCCTCGTATGTCGTTGACGATGTTTCACAACCAAACCTTACCTCAATCCCTGCAATATACGAGAAGTTTGACCCCTTGTTGAGTGGCGCATCAATCTTTTGCCCAGATATACCCAAACCAAAGATAAGGTCGTAGGTTGGCGTTGTGAGTGTGAGACCGTCCTCCTGACTTTGTGGATGAAGTTCACTCGTAAAGTCAGCAGCGTCACCAAAGGCACGGGCCATGTTTATGGCCCCGTTCTGGCCTTTACCAAGGAGGACAATCGACTTGTCCCTGATGTCAACGTCCTTAACAATGCCTATCGCGAGCCTTGAGTTCGTGACCGTAAAGGTTTCTTCAGACCCTTCTTCGCAGGTGACTTTTTTCTCGTCAGCTTGACACGGGTACAATTTGCCTGCGTCATCTCTTAAAACAAAAATTGGGGTAGTCATATATAGAGTCCTCGTTAATTATTTACTGGTTGGTTGCCTTCGATGAAAAAAAGTATACCCAGATTGGCAGGCAGGAACGCTGAAATATCCCCGCCAAAGATGTTTTTCAGGTTCAGCTTTAACCCTGCGCCAGCCCTCCACGCCTGATTGAGATAGCTGTCAGCTAATTTGGTTGGCGTGAACTCGCCGTCATTTGCATAAAGGGCGTTTGTCCATCTCTTGCCAATATCGTACTCCGCAAACAGCGACGGGTCGATCGGCGTGTCTGGCAAAAAGTCGCTCAAAGACAGCTCTACGCGGCTGTTCCATGAAAGATTGTGTTCTGTAACAAAAGTTGCCGGGTCGTTGTTGCTGTATTGCGGTACCACGTCAGGGGTTGACAGATAATCATATCTGACGCCAGTCGAGAGGTGGCCCAGTATGGTCCCCGTTATCCCGGGTATGAACCCCAACGGATTGACACGAAGATACACAATCACGCCCCTGCCATTGTCTCCTAAAATTCCGCCATCGTAGTCCTCAATCGGCGCCCCGTTCTGATCAGACGTGTTTGGCATCAGGTTGTAAACGCCCTTGTCCCACTGTGCAAAAATGCCAAGTTTGAGGTTGGCCGTCGATGGGATCGGTTCATTGGTCTTTTCGTCAAATATGTACGACGAATACTGAACGCTCAGGCCCGCGTTGTTAATGAATTCCTCTGCATTTTCTGCATTGTCATAAACAACGGCCTTGCTGTTTGTACCATCAATCACGATGTATGCATCTGTATCCTTCGGAACAGTCTTGTCAGTCCTGATCCTAACACCGCCAGTCTCGTAGGTTACAAAGCCGTCCTCCCCACGAGTGAAGGTTCCTCCTTGTGGAATCAAATAGTAGTAAGCATGTACTGTCATGGCAGTCTCCTTATTTGTTTATTCTTTCACTGAGTCCAAATCTGCAGCTCTATAGCACGGCGGTTTTTGGCCCTGCCGATTGGGTCATCATTTCCGGCAGGTGTCGTGTTTGGGGCCACGGCCCCGGACTCCCCACGCCCCTCAACCATAATGCGGTCAGAGGCAATGCCCTGTGAGACAAGATAATCTTTTACTACCTGCGCCCTTTCCATGGAGAGAACCTGATTGTACGCCTCTGTACCCTTGGAGTCTGTGTAACCAACCACATTGATCCTGTTGATCATCATCGCCTTAAGCTTTACAATATTTCTTTCGAGTTTTGGAATAGCCGTTGGTTTGAGGTTGGACTTGTCAAAATCAAACAACACACCCTCGAGAGTCATCTTGATCATTTTTTCTTTTACCACGACCTTTTTCTCCCTCGGAAAATGATACACCAGACCCGAAAAAACACGGAACTGCGGTGAACTATAACTCGAATTGAGACCGCCGCCGGCACCCAAATGCAACGAAAGCTGTTTGTCCAAAAGCGTAGAACGCAGGCCACCATTGATCTGGATGGGACTGGTCTGTTTGTCTCCAAAATTTTCGATTGTTGTTGAACCAACCAACTCGCCGATGAGTTCAAGTTTTTTTCCAACGAGGTTAACGCCGCCTCCAAGCCCGTAAAGAAGTTCGTGGCCGACGTTTAAGGTCGACGTAGAACCGGTCACAACCATGTGATCGGTTTTGAGGCGTCCCTTAAAGCCCACGTTGACGTTGACAAAGCCGCCGCCAAAATCCCTGTCCAGAATAGCCTTGGCACCAATATCAACCCCCGCATCGCCGAAAAAATCACTGGAATTGCCTGTTGGCGCGGTCACAAAGGGCATGATGGACAGCCCAATCGGATACTCTCCCTGTTGCTTAATCAGCGCATATTTTGCGTAGGCCGTAATATCACCCAGGCCAAAGCCGGTTTTCTCTTGAGCCATGTTGGTGAGGAGCATGTGACTTGAGACCTGCAAAGGCACATCCAACCCGGCTGTGAGCCTGTCTACTATACCATACTCGGCGATGAAGTCAGTCGTCACAAGATAGTCAACAATCCCCCTGACAGTTGCCCCTGTTGTGAAGTTGTGAAACTCAAGCGGTTTTCTGGTATAATCAAGAACAAACCCGGTTGAGAAGTGATTCTGTTTGAGCGTCTCTGCGCCAAACAAATTAAAGGTACCGGTAAAACCTATATTGGGTGTGGCACTTTGCACATTGAGCGCATATACCGGGGCAAGGCCAACACAGACAAAACAAACCATGCAAATTAAAACAACAATTATTTTTTTCATGTGATTATTCCTTTTTCTGATTCTTATTCCACCCAGCAACGCTACCATAGCCGCCAACATCATCACGACGCCAGCTGTGCTGGCGGGACTGGCAGAGAAGGCAAGCGAACAGCCGGGTCCTTTGCCGCCAATATTGATATCATCAGCATTTGAGCCAGTCGGTTCACCAGATCCAGATATAGACGGATTGAAGGCAGAGACTGCATCACACACGTCACCAACCCCATTACCGTTGCTATCCAGTTGATCTGGGTTTGGTATGACCGGACAGTTATCTTCAGTATTGTCTATGCCGTCGCCATCAAAATCATCGTTGTTGTCATCAACCAGCTGACAGACATCACCAATGCCGTTACTGTCGCTGTCCTGTTGATTAGTATTTGGGATGGCCGGGCAATTATCGAGATGATTTTTCACACCGTCTCCGTCGAGATCCTCGTCGGGAGGGACAAGCATTAAATCTATGTCACACGCATCACCGATGCTGTCATTATCCTTGTCCTCCTGCTGTGGATTCCAGATGAACGGACAGTTGTCGATTTCATCATCAACCGTTGTAATGTTTTGTACTGTATCGCCATCTATATCATAGAATGCGCTGTTATCAACACTTGCACAGGCATTACCAATGCCATCGTTGTTTGAATCAAGCTGGTTTGAATTTCTCACCGTGATACAGTTATCAATCCAATCGGGGATAAGGTCGCCATCGAGATCACCTGAGTAGATAGAGTTCTCGCACACATCACCAATGTTGTTGCCGTTGGCATCTTCTTGCGAAGGATTTTTGATGACTGGACAGTTGTCGTCGGCATTTTCTATACCATCACCATCGATATCATCCGAATCATTTGACGCAACACCCTCACACGCATCGCCGATACCGTCTTCATTAATATCGGCTTGGTCTGTGTTGGGGACAAAAATGCAGTTGTCAAATCTGTCAGGTATCCCATCATAGTCGATGTCGTCTTGAATGACAGCACCATCCGGAACAGGATCGCAGACATCACCGACACCATCACCATCGATATCCATCTGGTCATGGTTTGCAAGGAGCGGACAGTTATCGCCAAAATTATTGTAAGAGTCGCCGTCAATATCTGAATCACAAGCATCACCGTAGCTATCCGCATCGTTATCAAGCTGATCCTCGTTTGGTAAGTTCGGGCAATTATCATTGCTGTTTTGCACTCCATCATTATCGCCGTCCTGATCCACCTCACAGGCATCACCTGCAGTGCAGCCGTAGGTGTCGCTCTGGTTGGGATTAAAAACCGCAGGACAGTTATCGCAAAGATCACCAAGACCATCGTGGTCAAAATCAAGCTGGTTGTTCACACCAGCGCACGGGCCGTTTGCCGTGTTTTGGCAGTTGTCATTCGAATTAACCACGCCATCGTGATCAGTATCGCCGTAGAGCACATCGAGTACGGCGAGCATCAAACATATATTAAAACTCGGCACATACTCACAAACGTCCCCTGTCCCGTTGCCGTTGGTATCGAGCTGTCCAACATTGGCCCTGTAGGGACAGTTATCGTCTGTGTCACATATAGTATCATGGTCGGTATCCGGACACGTTGTTGTTGTACAGGCCGCATCAGCTGGATGTGCGGCACAGCACTGAGAAAACTCATCGGAGCACTCAGGATTCCCCGCAATATCGCCGCAGGTGGTGTA
Source organism: Deltaproteobacteria bacterium (assembly GCA_015228875.1). Taxonomy (GTDB): domain Bacteria; phylum UBA10199; class UBA10199; order UBA10199; family JADGCS01; genus JADGCS01. Next base: position 18,796 of record JADGCS010000081.1, read on the forward strand.
ACTGCAATCGTCAACTGCAACAGCGACGCACGGGTTATGAGTTGGATTCATCGCATAGTTTTCAAAAAGTACTGCTTCACTCGACAGACAGGCATCAATATTTTCTGATTCAAAGAGTGTAGCCCGGTCTGCAAATTGCGAGGTATTAAAGTTGGAATCCCTCGTTGTAATAGTGATACCACCCAACTTATCAAACTGAATATTTTCTACGATGGCCGCAAAGTATGTTTTACCGCGAATCGTTGTTTTTTTTACGTTCGTGATACTTCTGTTTAAAAGATAGCGTTTGCCTTCTTTATTGTCTGTATCGACATTGAAAAACTCAATCTTATTTGTGTCACTGTCTATTGTGCCCACGATAAGGTATTTTGTCAGCGCGAGGCTACTACCGTGTATGGCCAAGATGTCGGATGGCTCCACGATATCTGAGTTGCCGCCATTGATAAGACTGATACCAATCCCTGTATTGCTCCAAAAATTTGACATGGTGATTTCATTATTATCAACCGCATCAACGATCACTCCTTCCTTATTGTTATGGACTTCTGCATTTCGCAAAAAATTCAGGTCCGACCTGATAAGGATGCCGGCACCAGCCGCAACCGTCTCATTCATTACCTTCACAGCTAAAAGGTTATTGCCTGAACTGTAAACGCACACGCCGTATTTTACGCTGGAGTTGTTGTTGGCATCTATTGTGATGTTAAGAAGCTGTGAACCTCCCTCACCTGCAGTGGTCTCAGTCCCTGCATTTGAACGCCCGTTAATCATGCGCACAAAGCATTTATCCGCAACCACGGGGGCATAGCCTACAGCGGGTTTGAGGGTGATTTTGTTTTGACCATCGACAGAGACATCTTTGTTGATGTGTATTTGAGCTGTGAGGTTGATGACCCCTGCCACAGCAAAATCAATAATGTTGCAATTGTTGCCGCCACCAGCCCCCGGCTGATTTGCAAGTGCATGGCGCAGTGACCCTGCCACCGCCGCACCAGAGAGCGTTGTCACATGACACGTATCCGCGTACGCAGAGCCTGCAAATAGAAGCGTTGCGGCCACACACATCACACAAACTGACATTTTAAATTTTAACATGTGCACTCCTCGATGGTTCACGGTTCACTATTGTTCGTTTTCTTATTTCACTTGTCGTTATTCACACAGGTTTGTTCGTATAACAATCGGGGGATACACGGTTATCAGGTGGGGGATTACCTTTGTGTCGTTGTTTATTTTATTTTCCTTCTGAATGTGGATAAGATAACTTTTTATTGATATCAAGTTACTAACTTGACTTTGACGCGGTTGAATTCCTTCATTTTGCGAGGAATGCACCCGCGCTCTGTCGACTTTGAAATTCCTAGACATAAATTTATACTAAGTGGAGACAGGGTTCTTGACTGGGAAACTGCCTTGTTTTCAGGTTTGGGTTTTTGGCAAAGGATTCATGCAACTCAAAATAGTTTTGATAAGCTCTTCGGGATCACCTGCCTTATTTAAAAGAGTAAATGCCCCCGCTGTTTTCATGGCCGCGGTGTTAACGTGTCCGTTTTGCACAGACAATCCAATAATCTTTATTTGAGGAAATTTTTTGTTAATGCGGTGTGTTGCCTCTATCCCATTGAGTTCTGGCATGTTGACATCCATGATGATGACATCTGGCAAAAAACCTGCCGCTTTTTTAACCGCCTCCAACCCATCCTCGGCCTCAGCCACCACGCTAAGCCGATTGTGTTTATTCAGAAAACCTGCAATTTCGTTACGAACAACCTCATGATCATCAACCAGAAGAATCCTGAGAATCTTTTTTGCGCTTGTATCCTCGTTATCGTTGAGTGATTTTTTTTCTTGGGTATAATTATTTTTCATTCGCGTTGTACCATTGCGCTCACACTATACCACGCGCAAAAATTATAACATAGGGGATTTCCTGAATTATTAACAGGGGATGGAGATTGCAATTGTTTTGTGGAATGCTGTTTTCAAATACGGCCCATCAAAAGCAGGAGGATCACAATCATAAGCAGGACTCCACCGACACCGCTTGGATAATAACCAAAATTACGGCTGTGCGGCCAGACAGGAACTACCCCAATAATCATCAGAACAAGAAAGACAGTTAAAATTGTTAAAAGCATAAAAACACCTTTCGTACTTTCCTTGTCAAGACACCTGCCTCTCAGCAATTTGAGAGGCAGGTGAATAAATGATTTTTTTATTTTATTTTGTAACCTGAGTTACCGGACCTGTTGTAGAAGTTTTGGTGTCCGGACCCTGTCCAGCTCTAAAACAACACTGAGCCTCTGTGCCATAGGCCAAGGGAGGACTTGATGTATAATCATCCTTGGTGATTATAATGCTGTCTTTGTGCTCTGCGTAATCCAGTGCGCAGGGACCCTGATCAGTTGGTGCAAAGGCGGCATTGCCGTTTTCTTTCCAGATACAACTGTAGGCAATATCTGGTGTGGTTGCCTTGCCCTGACAAACATTTTTTTTGTCGTTTCCAACATAGGCCCTAAAACCTTCTACACAAAGATTATTCAGCATTTTCTTTAATGCATCCTCATCCAATACTGTTCTTAAGGCACCTTCCTTGATTGTCACAGTCGTTGTCTGCTTGGTCATCACGGGCTTTGCCCTTTTGTAAACAACAACAGGGCGAGGTTTTGTTGTGGCAGATTGAGTCGTGGTCTGCTCAACCGTGGTCGTTTTTTTATTGTCATATGTATCTGCCGCATACGTCAGGTGAGAGCCTATAAAGGCCCCCAAAGTCGCAGCAACAATTGCAAATGATTTTTTGTTTAATTTAAACATTGTGTTCCCTTATTAAATTGTCTTCCTGTCTTGCTTCTCATGATAAGAAGAAAGGCCAGAAAAAAAAATCAGGCTGATTAATTGCCACTATAGT
>JADGCS010000082.1 GCA_015228875.1 Deltaproteobacteria bacterium
TCAATAACTTTCAGAAAGCTTTGCAGCTAGCAACAGACTGTCCAATTCAATCAACGCAGTAAGAGGGTGTTAATGGGGGGGGGATTTTATCTGAGCAAAGTGGGGGGAATTTAGGTGAGCGCTATAGTTGTCCTATCAACACTCCTGTCCCGCAACCATCTAAAGCGGTTGAAAATACAACGAAATAATTAACATCCCACACTATATTCTCACCTTAAAAAAATATTTGAAAAACATAGCAATTCTATCCGTCATGGTGACGATAAGCCCGCTGCGTGATGACGATGCCGTATTCACGAATCGAAACTACATGAGCAAGGCGTATCTATGAACCTGGAGTCAGCCACAATGGGGATCACAGGATGGGGAGGTATGACCACCTTAACCAATCCCCTTGCCCTTATAAACGGCGGGGCAGCGTCCGTGCGCTGTGATACTGCTGTTGGGCCACTTGCACAAAGACCCGTTTTTGATATCCACACAGATCTTAAACCAAGGGCACTGGACAGATTTGAATCTGCCCCCGTACCGCACCACATCATATCAGGTGGAGGTGTCGCTGCAAATCAAAGGGCACAGGCAAATCCTCCTGTTTACACAACACCAGTGGCTCGCCCTATGACGGCACACGCCACCCCTTCAGATCACCCAAAGGAGATTCAGAATCTTTTGTACCAGTATGGTTCCTTTGCCCTTGACGATACCAAAAGCTGGCTTGCTCAATCCGAGATCGAAAGGATTGTCAAAGCCTTAAGAGAAGACACCGACCCCGCTATAAAGGTCATCTTTGTTAACTCCCCTGAGGTCAATGCCTTCATTACCGGCGATAAACAAACGGCCAGACTGGTTATTTTTAAGGGCATGATTGACGTGATAGATGACGAAGACGAACTTGCAGCATGCCTTGCCCACGAGATCTGTCACACCACCACTTTCGAAAAACACTCCGTACAAACAATGGAGATACGGAGACAGCTCGTAGAACTTACTGTCGCAGATCGTCTTGGAATAAGAAGACTGGCACGGGCCGGATATGACCCGCGTGCCATGTACCGGTTGTTACAAAAACTGCCAGCGCCTGAAAAAAGTAAGGTCTGTTTTATGGGTGGTTTTTTGGGAACACATCCCGACGCACGTATTCGTATATCCTCGGCGGGCATTGAACTCTCTAGCTTAGAAAAGACAATGGTTTTTCCTGGTCCCAAACCAATCAGCGCCATCCTTAAAGAGATCAGGGGCACAACGGCAAGCACACCAAAACCATTACCCAAGGAACCAGCATACACCCATACAATCCCTAAAGCACCAGCCCTCCAGTCACCTGTTACAGAATATTCTGTCTCATGCGCGACGATCTACAATAAAGTCATGAAGGATCCAGAATATCAGGCTTTGGCAACACAGGAAAAGATTGATGTCCTGTCAATTTTATTTCGGTGGCAGGCAGCAGGCACTTCCTACGGTAACAACACAAAAACAGCTTGCTGCCCAGGGCCCCTGTTATGCCTTCTCCATTTTCATTTTCTGGACACCAACCACCACCTCTTTGGGACCCCTTTTCATTATAAGGACTTCATAAGGCTTTACAAAAAATCCTGTCATGAAGGACGCCTGGTCGGGTCTGATGATTCCATCAGGATGTTTCGTGCCGAATTCAAAACAAAGTTTCCTCACTATCTGCTCTCTGGGGAACGAACTCAACACAAATGGATCTTGTCGGATATAGATTACACTGCGACAACGGGCTATGTTGAGATTGAGCGGCTTGCCCAAAGTACAACCAACGAAGGTGCCAAGATTGCCGCCTGCCATGCCATTATGGGACTGAGTTTTACCTCAAAAACTCGTGATCAATATGAATATTACAACAAACTGGCGATTTGTGACAGCATATACCCCACCCCTGTCTTTGATAACCTGGATTATTTTAAGTTGTACGAGGGGAGAATACTGCATCAGTTTGATCTGGTTCTTACAAATCACAAACGAAAAATAATTTTAAAAGACCTGCATGCCAAGGCCTCTGCTCCAAGAGCGCTTGTTGAAGTTAATCGTTATAGTAAGCTGTGTGAGAGCGATCTTGTTGGCGTGCGTGTTTGGGAGGTCCTTCTTGGCGCTCGGATCGAGGAATTTTATTGGGCCGGTTTTGCGCTTGGGGAATCAGATATTGTGTCAGGTGAATATTTTGAACGTCGCGTTTGCTCCGAAAACAAAGATGTATTCGCGCGCATTCTGCGTGATGCAAGGCTAACCCTTGAAATGCGCATCACGCTGGCCATCAATCTCGGGAGCGAAGAGCTGATTAAACTCGTTTATCAGGAATTTGTCTTTTCGGTAGGGGATCTCATCGCCCTTAAAAAAGCCCTCATCCCCCTCGAGCAAAAATTTAGTGACCGAGGTTATCGTTCTCCTGATATCAGTCTCTTTGATTGCCTCGAGATGCATCCTGAATGGACGATCACCCTCGAAGACATCGAGACCCTTTCGGAGGTCGCAAATTCCATTGATCAGGACAGATTTTGGCAACGATCAAAAATCGTTGGGGTACGGGCATTTTATAGGCGAGGGGCTAGCCACGTATACAGGCTGTTGAAAAATTGGCTGGATAAGAAGGGAGCTGAAGGTCTGGCCTCATTCGTGCAGAGAATGATATTCTCTGAATCAGAGTATGGGTATTCACCCAATGAAAAACTCGAACCGGCTTATAGTTATGACCTCGAACAGGCTGCGGCAAGACACGACTATCTTATAAAAAGACTCCGTGATTCACAAAACTATCCCAAAAACAATCGGGACGAACACAGGCTTCTCCTCGCCCTGTCAAGACGTGGCGCGACCTTAAGGACCGATGAATGGGCCGCCAGGCTTTATCTGGATCCGGGGTTTGCCCATGCTGATCTTCTTAAAGAGGCGCTCGAGGCCCACACGGTTTGGGATCTTGAATACCGCAGGCAGATTTACAATAAGTATAGAGAGCTTTCAACAAATCAGACAGACCCGGTAACAAGTCGTGCCGCACTCATTACAGATGGACTCCTGCGCTTGACCAACTATTTCTCCGAATTTTCGGCCACCAGGGCACAGGTCTTTGAGGACTTTGCCGGTGAAATAGGGGCCACATACGATGAAACCGTCTTGATTGAAGCGGCAAAATACGATCAGGACAAAAACGTTGAGGCCCTTGTTCTGCGCAGTTTTAACGGTATCCTCGCTGAGCTCGATGCACCGGCAGGCCAAGAAGGCTCATGGAGCACAAACGAATCCCCTCACCGTTTTGAACTTGATCCCAAAGAAAGGCAAATTCAACTGATCAGTTTTTTGGTGGGAAAGGGCGAGCTTCCAAAAGATCTGGAACCATTTATCAACCGCACCATCGGTCGCGATCGCCTGCGCAGGCAGTTTCAAAGCCATCCACCCTATTTTAGAATGCGATTTATCGATACTCTTTTACAGACCAAAGACAGTCTTTATGGTGACCTTAAGTACCGTCAAAGGCTTGTTGATCTTGTGCTGGATGCGGTGGGGGAAAACCGCGATGCCGCAGAGCTTATTATCAATTCCATTTTACATGCCTTAAGAAAGGTATCACCTTATCAAGAGACACAATTCATGGCCTTTCTCATAGGACAACTTGGTGACAGGGCAGCAACCCCTGGCCAGCAGCTTCGCATTGCCCTTGAAGCGCTGGGGCATACGGGTGTTAGCATCGGACAAAAACTCTACCAGCGCCGACTTGTGCCAGAAAAATTTCTTGCAGAGCTCGCCGATCTGCAGGATCAGGCCCTTCCACCAACACGACTCGAGACATTTAAACTCATGGCGGATCTGTTGGGCATTCCTGATCTCGATACCATAGACAATATTTTAGAACTCAAAAAAATTCTTGGTTCGGGTTCTACCAAGATCATTGCCGAGGTAAAATACCTTGATGGTCGCGTTGCAAATAACGAAACCCGCGCCCTTAAAATGTTGCGTCCCCACTTTGTGCGATCCACCGAGATTGAAATAGCCAAGTTGGACCTGATGGTCGATTACCTCGAAACACACGGGGGTGCCGCTTACCGTCGCTTAAGATCCGGCCTTCAGGCGGTAAAAAACTCGCTGTGGATTCAGGCCGACGCCCTGGCTGAGTCGCGTGTTGTTGATAAAGTCAAGACGCTCTATGATTCGGGTGCCGTGGCTGTTGAGAGTGGTTTTATGTTTGTGGTTGTTGGGCCAGATCTTGATTTGAGCCACGGTCCCTCACATGTGCACGAAAGGGTGGCACAGGGTGTTTCGCTCAAGACACTTACGGGGATCGACAGGGCACAAGCCTTTGGTGCCATCTACATGAAAGAAGAGGCCATCAATTTTAGTGCCATGGCCCCTGTGAACGCGGGTGCCATGAGTGGGCGGGATCAAACCGAAACTTTTTTCGAAGGTGATCGACACGCCGGTAATTACAAGGCAGATCTTTCCGGCCCTGTGCCCACAATATATATTTACGACTACCCCCTCTTGAGAAAGATTGACACCAAAAAGCAAAAGGCCATGTTTGAGGTTTTGGGGCTGATCCACGAAATTCAAGGCCTGCAGGGTTTAAGCCTGTTAAAGCACCTGCTGCTCAAGGAAACAAGCGCACTTGTGGTAGACAATTTAATCACCTTTGCAAAACAGGAGCAAACGAGAAGAAATCTTAAGGACAGGATAGAGGAGGCCTTAAAACTCGCAAGCAGAAACAAATCACAAAATGTAACGGATATATTTCTTGATATCCTGGCCTTGTCAGAATCAGCGGGTGTCACAATTGATGATGAGGTTTTTAATTATCTCACCTCTCTTGGGTTTATGGAATTTTACGCCATCCCGGATGCCGGTCTCCCGGGTGTTTTAGGATCCAACGCCTTTCGCACAAGGGTGAGGGGGGTTGTCGAATACGCGCTTGCTGATATGAAAAGAAAATACTCACTTCGCGGCGTTTTTGATTTCTTAGCACGTAACCTCTAGTGCCCCCTAAACCACCCCGTGTTTTTTTTGGTGTTGTATAAACAGACGGTCCAATGCTAAATTTCGCGTGGTGAATAGAATCATACAACCCATACCGGGCACCTGTCTTTGCGGGCGGGTTCAGTTTACCATCACACCTCCAACAGATTTTTGCGCGCACTGTCATTGCGAGAGCTGCAGGCTTGCGCATGGCAGCCCTGTCGTAACATGGACCTCGGTGCCGCTTGGTCAGTTTAAATTGATCAGTGGGCAGACATCACTCAAATGGTATGCCTCTTCGGAGTGGGTAGAATGGGGCTTTTGTGTGGAGTGCGGGAGTTCCATGTTTTACCGCGCCGTTAAAGAGGGGCACCCCGAAAAACCAAGGACAAACGTCATGTACGTGGCTGTTGGCAATCTGACCGGCGCACTCGATAAATCGCCATCCGATCGGTACAGCTGCGAAGAAGAAGTGACATGGTTTCACGGTATCGAAACCCTGCCAAGGTACTGCGGCAAGACAAACAAAAGGCTTTAAAACAAAACACCCACGCAATGACGATCCTCTTCTGTTGTTCAAATCGAGGGTTCCCCGACAGGCTTCAAGCCATAAATTTCAACCCCCAGAAGGGGGTTTGATTCCCCGCCCCTTGGGGCGTAACGTGAGGATTTTCTCGGCTTGATACCCCGCAGCTTGCTGCGGGGTTCTTCATTTAAATTCATTTTTGTGAGAATATTTACTTGTTCTTATAGAATATATATTCTATAATAGATCTTGTGAAGACCAGCCTTAACATCGACGACCATCTTTTTCAACTCGCCAAAAAAGAGGCTCTAAAATCGCGCAAGAGCTTAAGCGAGATCATCAGCTATTGGGCCCGTGCGGGGAGGGAGTTTTTAGTTCAGCACAAAAAACAAAAACCTATCCCCTTTAAACCCCTCGATCTTGGAGGCCCTGCCCTTATCGATATCAACAGCCGCAACGAGTGGATGGACCTCATTGATAAATGATTGCCCTGGACACAAATATTATTCTTCACTATCTGGTCAGTTCACAACCCGATCATCTTCGGGCCAAAAAGTTCTTTGATGAGAACAAAGAACCCCTTGCCACAACATCCACAAATATTGCGGAGACCATACGCCTACTCACACATCCAAGGGTGTTTCCAAAACCCTTAAATCTTGCGAGCGCCGTTGATTACATCATAAGTTTTATCGATGCAAAAAATATTGCAATCCTTGAAACACCTCAAAGTTGGTGGCTCGATCTCAAGCCCCTCCTTGTTCACAATCCCAGTTTAAAAGGCAACGAGATCTTTGACGCAAAAATGGCCCTCTGCCTTAAGTATAATGGCATTAAAAAAATCTGCACACTGGATGCCGACTTTGCCAAATATCCTTTTCTCAGTATTGTGAGAATTTAAATCCAGTGAGAAGCCTTGTCTTTTCTTTAGGCCTTAATGCATCTAAAAGAAAGGGGGCAGTTATTTCAGAAATCCCGACAGACACTATTTAAGGCCTTGACGATTCGCATTGGTAAAAGTACGGCAGGGGCATTCATGAAAAAATACGTCGCCATTTCGGGAAACATGGGTGTCGGCAAGAGTACGCTGGTGGATTTTTTATGCACCACTTACAACATCAAGCCTTTTTTTGAACCCAACGATCTTAATCCCTATCTTGCAGATTTTTACAACGACATGAAAAAGTGGGCGTTTAAGTCTCAGATTCATTTTTTAAGCAACAAGTTTCGGATTCACCAGGAATTGGGTTGTGTCAAACAGCCTGTCATTCAAGACCGCACCATCTACGAGGACGCCGAGATCTTTGCGACCAATCTCTACAAAAAAAAGATCATGGAGAAAAGGGATTTTCAAACCTACTACGATCTGTATCAGACGATCCTCAAATCCCTCAAACCACCCGATCTTATGATTTACCTTGAGTGCTCCGTAAGAACCGTCATGAAGCGCATCAGAAAACGGGGCCGCAAGATGGAACAGCAGGTGCCTACCTCTTATGTGCAAAATCTTAATCGACTCTACGAGCAATGGATTGGCGGCTACCGCCTCTCGCCTGTCATCAAAATATCTACCGAAAAACTCGACTACATCAGCGACTTTATCGACCGCGACGATCTATTAAAAAAAGTAGAACGCTATCTCGATGTGTAAGCCTGCAGCTGTGTTAAGTGATCCGCTGCCAGTCATTTGCCTATTATTCAGGCAATTTTTTCAAACTTCCGGAGAAACAGGGGGTTCCCCGACAGACTCCTAGATGAGTATAAATAACATGCTCAGCACCTTGGTATTGCGGGCAAAACCCCACAATGATCAAGACACATTGCGCCCCCTGCTCTGGAAAAGGCAAATAAACAAAGGCTCTTGGATCGAATCAAAAATCTATAGATCCTGGCACACCACTTGCATTCAACAGAGGTATGATCGTGGTGCATCACGTATCATCAAAGCAGACATCACTGTTTTGATTTGGGCAAAAAAGGACATCTTATGACAATGGTTTCAATGGGAATTTCAGGTTGTGAAGATATTCTTGATGAGTCACTCGAATCGCTTGATGATTTTTTTGGCGAATCGATGACGGTTGAGGAGCTTGCCTATCTCTCTGCAGAAGAGAGAGCGACTGCTTTTGAGCGGCTCTACATAAAATCAGGGCTGAGCGAGACAAAATTCAACGAATTTATTGAGACATTTGAAGAAGAAATAAAGGACTATTGTGAGAGGATAAAAGATTCGGTCAAGGATCTCAAAAAATTATTAAAGTCAGATAATCTGTCAACTCTGGATCAGGTGAGGATCGAAGATCTGAAGGTGGAATTAAAGGAACTCAAAAAACTTTTAAAGGTCAACGATCTCAGCGACAGTTGGGGCGATGCCCTGGACGAATACAAGGAGAGAAATGTCGATATCACTGGTGGTGAGGCGTATGAACATAATGAATCAACACTGGATCCCCAAAAGGGGGACAATTACATTATCGATGCAAGACAAAATGAAGTGCTTGCAGAGAACACGAGATCATTACTCGACCAAAGCCCTGATTTGATGGACACGGATGACGATGGTTATGGAGACACAAGGCAGATTTTGGATGGCAGAGGCCGGGCTACCGTGGATATGGACCTTGCAGGGACAACAGGGTACGGGATTATCGACGAGACGGATATGCCAGGATACGTTGCGCCCGTGGCGCCACAGGTGATCAGTTTGAATCTTGATGCAGAGACGACACTGGCGATTGAAACTTATGATCCATCAACAGGTGAGCTTGTTTTAAGCTGTGGAAGAAATGAAGGTTCTTACAATATTACCGTGCTTGGTGTGACAGAAGGTTGCAATATTAAATTTGTCATGAAGGGGGGCAAGGGTGGACTTGGCACGACTATGGCCATTGACGGATGGCCGGAGCCCATCGCAAAAATCTTTTACGAGTCGGACGCTACTTTAAAATCCGGCATGTCCCTGTACAAGGTGTTAAACCCCAATGCTGTTGAGGCCCCTATTGATGGGGATTTTTTCTCTATTGTCGATACAATCAAGTTTCCGGATGTCACCAACGGCGGTAATGCGTGCACCATGACCCCCACGGCCCTTGATATGAGGCAGGGCAGGGATTACACTATAAAATTTACACACGGCACGGCAGACAATGTGATCATCGATCTCTCCCAGTTGCCAGGTGCCGTGATATCATACGATATGGATGGTCTGATTCGTGTTCGATCAGATAAAGGAGAGGTAACTTTTAGACTCGAAGGCCCAGAGTTATCAGATAACCCGGCCTCTCTGGACAGGGTCAATATTATTGGCGGCACGGTGCAGTGGTCAGAGGCAATGGTGACTGCGTTAAAAAACACTCAGGTGAGAGTCTACCCCGAAGGCAACATCAGCATTATTCATCTTATTGACCATAATGGTACAAGCTTTAAGGATGAAGCCCTTACACATGGATTTGAACTGATATACACAAACTCATTTGACGATGATGGTACTGGCGGTACAGGTGGCACTGGCGGCACTGGCGGTACAGGTGGCACTGGCGGCACTGGCGGTACAGGTGGCACTGGCGGCACTGGTGGTGTTGCGCTTGACAACATAAACGTAGATCTCACGGGCGTTCATTTTACAGACAATACTGTCGAAATAGTTCAATTTGCAGGGCAGACTGGTAAACAGGTCCATATTAACGGCATACCGCCTGATGCCACGGTGGTGTTTGAAATGGACAGCAATGGCAATCTCGTGATAGTGGCGACAAGAACAAACCCCGCAGGTACAGTACGGATTGTATGTGAAGGCATGTCACCAGAACTTAATCAGGGTGTTTATATTACAGGTGGTGCGGGGCCGTCCCCGGCGTTCTATGATAACTATGGAGGAATGTCGGCGTTGTTGACGCATTTTAATGGTCTTCTTACAAAAGTGTTTTTAATTGATGAATCGGAGGACTCGGCTCGAGACCGTGATGTCATGACATACGCGTTTCGTTATTACGGTATAGAACCAGGGGGGTTTTAAGATTTGCCCCCAGCACCCCAAAATTTTCACTTACAGGGGTCCCAAGGCCTCATGACGGGCCTGATTTGATCCTTGGTAACCAAAAAAACAAAAAAATACAAGGTGATAGACAGCGTTTTTTCTGTGCACTGTGGCATTAGATTTGCATTAGATTTGTATTAGATTTGTATTAGATTTGTATTAGATTTGTATTAGATTTGTATTAGATTGGGGTGTGATGGCGATAGGGCCGCTGCATGGTGCACAACAAAACGTGTTCATGACGGCAGGTTCATAAACAAGGAAAATTTTATGCCAAGCATATCATCAGCACTTTCGGCGTGTGAAGATTTATTATCGGATCCCATTCAGGCGATAGAGGATACCTTTAACGAGTCTGTCAGTATAGAAGAACTTAACGAGATGACTGCAGAAGAAAAGACGGCCTTGTTTGAAAAACTCTACGAGGGGTCGGGGATCACCGAAGCGAAATACAACGAGTTTATGGATTCGCTCGAGCAAGAGATAAAAGAAAAACGCGATGAAATAAGAAGCGCGGGCAGGGATCTTAACGACATACTGGATCAGGATAATATTAAGCCTCTCGACAAGGTAAAAACCGAGAGGGTGAAAGAGGAGCTTAACGAATTGAGGGATGACCTTGATTTCGGTGAATTGAGCAACCTGTGGGGCGATGCTGTTGGTGAATATCAAGAGAGGCATGTGGATGTGACCGACGGCAGTGCGTACGAACATGACGAGGCGGTTCTTAAACCAGAGAGTGGAGATAATTACGTCATTGATGCAAGGACTGGCGAAACTGACAGCGGGCGCTCAGACCTCGATCCGCACCCCGACTGGATTGATACAGACGGCGATGGGTACGGGGATTTGGAGCAGGTACTGGATGCGCAAGGCAGGCCCACGGTTGATCGCGACAATAACAAGGTGCTTGATGAGAGGGACAGGCTCGATTACGAGGCGCCCAAGGCACCGCAGACCATCAAATTAAAATTAGAGGAGGGGACAGACATTGCTGTTGAAAGTTACGACGAGGAGACGGGCGAGTTGGTCCTCAAGTGCATGAAAGAAGATGGCACCATTTACAACACCACTATTCTGGGTGTGACGGCGGACTGTAATCTTAACCTTGTGCTGTCGGGTACCAACGGAGGTCTCACCGACATCGGGACCTTTGCCGACTGGCCCAAGAACGTGCTCCGCAGGTTTTTCGAATCAACGAACACACAAGGGACAGGGATGTCGCTCTACAACGTAATCCACGGGGATGAGCAAGACAGCGGTACGCCGGGCGATTATTTTTCTATATACAACATGGTAAATCACGGGAGCACAACGGGGTTAAATGAACTTTCGGTCCCCGTACCGACCGACCAGGACTTTAGGCAGGGCAGGGAATATACAATAAACTTTGCCCATAGAAGTGCGGATACTCTTACGATAAACCTGCCCGCAGAACCTAAAGTTGTGAGGACAACATTTACAACAGAAGGCAATAATCTGGTCCTGCATGCCACTACCGACGAGGGTGAGATCAGATATATTCTTTCTGGTATCGAAATTTCGGCAGATACAAGATTTTGTGACAGGATTGTTATTAATAATGGAACCATGGCGTGGTCTCAAGAGCTTGTCAATCTGTTGCAGGCCTTTGAGGTGCCGGTGGTGACAGGCGGGACAGGGGTTGCGCCGACATCAACAGAAGACACGTTCAGCGTCTTTGCCTTGATTTATCATAATGGGATAGGGATCTCGCAAGAGGCGACAACCAACGGATTTCCGCCTGATGAGCTCATTTCGGTTACCCCGGATGACAGCGGTCTTCCTGGATCAGATAGCGGTGCCATTGTCGACGGTACTGCTGTTATGGACCGCGCTGATGTTGTGGATCACGATGGAGATGGTAGCATGGATCCCGAAGATGGCGTTGTTGGCGACGCTGATGGTGTGGCTGATGCGAACGATGCTGTTATTCCCCTGAGGGTGTTTTCCTTGAGTGATGAGTATTTTACTGATCCGACTACGACAACTACCAGAGTAAGCAGGGTGAGCTTTGATCCCATGGGTGGAGAGCAGATCCTTTCAATCGAAGGCATCCCCGATAATGCCACAGCCAGTTTCGAAAAATCCGCAGGCGGCAATATTGTGATCGTGTTAACCTTACCGGATGGTAGAACAACCAAAATAGAACTTATTAACATGGTTTGGGATGAGAACGCGCAGTGCTCGGTTGCCATTAATAACCCCACCGTCACACTTGCGGATGAGTTTGAAAATAAATACAAGTATTCGACTAATTTACTTGCCGGGTGGACTAGTCTTAAAGCAGATTTTGGAGAGGAGAATGCGCGAACCATCATAGGACATGTCTATTTGGGGCCTATTCAAGGTTGGAACAACGTTGACAGTGTCTTGTGTCCAATGACGGTTGTTGATGACTAAAAAATGGCCCAAATGAATGGCCCCAAAGCAAGGGGTCAGAAGGGCACTTTTCATTTTTGAGACAAGCAGTGTACCAGGTTTGGCCTGCGTCATACGACAAGTTTACTCACAGCCACCAAGACGGCGCAATTGTGGTTTAATTTTTTTTGTCTGAAAGCCTTTCGGCCAGCCACACCTTGATGAGCGATTGTCTGGGGACGCCGAGTTTTTCGGCGACCCTGTCTAGCCTTTCAATCATCCATTGGGGAAAATCTACATTCACTCTTTTTTGTTCATACCCCGGTCTCGCGGCTGATTCCAGATCAAGATAAGGTGTGATATCGACATCACCGCTTTCAAACATTTTGTCTAAATCTTTAGCCTTCATAAATTGCCACCTCTTCTTTTCTGGATCGCCGTACAGAAATAATTCTAACATTGTTATTTCTCAGCGTGTATATGGCGGACCATATTTGAGTTTTTCTCCTGGCTATCAGAATAAATCTTTTTTCATCTGCTGTTTTTGCCTTGATATAAACCCTGTGAGGATCAAACCAAAGTGATTGGGCCTGAATAAAATCAATGCCGTGTTTTCTCTTATTGGACTCGCTTTTATTTTGGTCAAATTCAAATTCCATTAGGGTATATTTATTATACCAATTTATTGATGTTTCTTCAATAAATAAGGTGCCACCATACTTTCAATAAGGTCCCACCATACTTTCGGACCAAAAGTATGGTGGCACTTTAAACTCTAAAAAATTACTAACACCTCAAAATCTCACGAAAAATTAAAGTCCCCACATAAAAAAAACACGCAACTCAATTATAAAAACTGCGATACACCATTTGATTTAAACGCCGTGAGGGCGTAGTAGCAAATCAACCCAAAAAGCATGAATACCAGACCCGCAAAACGCATCCTCTATATTATTTGCGCCTTTTTTATTTTAACTGCTCCTCTATCAGCCCACGCAAAACCAAAGGCCCCTGTCATAACCTTTCCCCCGCACTCGCGCACTGTGCCTGTAAAGGTGCCTTTTAAAAAACCTTGTTACAGCAAGCGGGATCAATGGGGCAGGCTCGGTGGTCCCTTTGGACGCACGGCACTGCGTTACAACGACTGCGACGAGGACGGCTTTGATTCTACAAGAGACGGCGGCGGGGATTGCAATGATTATGATGCACGCGTGCATCCCGGTGTAACAGAGACCTGCGATACACGCGATAACAACTGCGATGGCGAGGTTGATGAAGGTGTCACTAATGCCTGTGGCACATGCGGTGCCGTGCCCGCTGAGGTTTGTGATGGTGTTGATAACAACTGCAACGGCGCAACTGACGAAGGCGTCACTAATGCCTGCGGAACATGCGGTGATGTGCCTGTTGAGGTTTGTGATGGTGTTGATAACAACTGTAATGGTGTAACTGATGAAGGCGTCACTAACGCCTGCGGCACCTGCGGTGATGTGCCCGCTGAGGTTTGTGATGGTGTTGATAACAACTGTAATGGTGTAACTGATGAAGGCGTCACTAATGCCTGCGGCACCTGCGGTGCCGTGCCTGTTGAGGTTTGCGATGGTGTTGATAATGATTGCAACGGAACTGCGGACGATGGTCTTGCAGACAGACCAACGGCAAACCAACAAGGCGCCTGCTCTGGAGACATGGTGACGTGCGGCGGAACTCTTGGATGGCACCCAAAACCGACAAATCATGTTAAGACCGCTGAAGTGTGTGACGGTATAGACAATGATTGTGCCAATGGTATTGATAATGGCCTTACTACCCGCCCTGCAGGCAATACGCAGGGCCTGTGCTCGGGCAATACAGAGTTTTGCGACGGCACGAACGGCTATCAACCTTCTCCGGCAAATTACACTCCAACCGCAGAGGTTTGCGATACACGCGATAACAACTGCAACGGCGCAACCGACGAAGGCGTCACTAATGCCTGCGGCACATGCGGTGATGTGCCTGTTGAGGTTTGCGATGGGTTGGATAATAATTGTGCGGATGGCGTTGATGAAGGCCTGCCGCTTTACAGATGGTACGCCGATGCGGACAGCGATAATTATGGCGATGCCGAAGTTTATGTTTCCAATTGTTATTCTTCCCATCCTTCCCATGTTGCCAATCCCGACGACTGCAATGATACCGACCCCACAATCAACCCCGGGGTTTTAGAAGACCTCACCCGCATTGGTGACGAAAACTGTGATGGCCAAGGCATAGGCAATCTAAGTGCCGCTGACGCTGTGTTTGAGGGTGATACGGCGAGTGATTATACCGGATTCTCAATGGCCAATGTGGGGGATATGGATGGGGACTCTGTGCCGGATATTTTGGTGGGGGCGCCAAGTTTGAGATCTTTGGAACCATTTGGCACTGGTGAGGCGGTGCTTCTTACGGGGCATCCAGAAAACTTTTTGGATATGGGAGCAGAGATTTATCACAAGGGGGTTAATCTTGGTGACTCTGCTGGTGTCACGGTTGCAAGTGCGGGTGATATGAATGACGACGGTGTGCCTGATGTTATTATTGGGGCTACAACCGTTGATAATGGCGGCTTGGACGCCGGTGCAGCATACCTCATTTACGGGCCGTATATCTCAGATGTCTCATTATCATCGGCCGATTTTGTTATTAATGGCATAGCTCAATATGATGATGTGGGTTATATGTTGCACTCGGCGGGAGATTTTAATTGTGACGGGTATGATGATTTATTGATAGGTGCGGCGTACAATAACAATGGTGGCACAAACGCTGGAGAGGTCTATGTGATCTATGGGCCTTTAACAACTGGCTCGATGAGTTTGAGTTCCGCAGATGTAACCATACGGGCAACAGAGGCTTGGAGTTTGTTTGGCAATTCAGGTGTGGCGGCTGATCTGGATGTTGACGGTTGTTCGGACCTTGTGCTTGGCGCACCAATGGCGGGCACAACCGATAAGGGTAAAGTATATATTTTTAAAGGAAGCGAATCCCCCGCAAGCCTTATGACAACAGCATCAGCCGATGCCGTGTTTACAGGGGGCACAGACGGCGAGTGGGCGGGTTCAGGATTAGCGATTAAAGAAAATGCCGATTTAACAGGTGATGGCAATGTCGATCTGGTGATTGGCTCACAATATAATAATTGCAATGACACTCACAGTGGTGCCGTTTATATTGTTTCTGACCCTTTGACCAGCCGGACGCTCTCTACATCAGAGTCAGCCTTTATTTGCGGTGATGGCAGCTTTGATCAGCTTGGTGACTACAGCAGTTCCCTCGACATCGGCGACCTTGATGGTGATGGGGTGTATGATTTGGTGATTGGGAATGAGAGTCGCGGAGATTCTGAGGGCATGACATTTTTATTTTTTGGTCCAATTAACGGCACTAAAAATGCGTCTGATGCTGATCAAATTTTAAATGGTGAATCTGATGGATATTATGCAGGACGTTCTGCCATATTTATTGATGATATGAATTCAGACGGCATTCTTGAAATTGGTATTGGTGACCCCGCAACAGGTGCAACCTGCTCGGGTTGCGGTAGCGCCTATATTATTAATGGTAAAACATTAATTCCTTAAACCTACTCTGTTAGATTGTCTTCGTATTTACCGACATCTATTAACAGCAAAGCCTTTGTTGTTTCATCCGTTATAACCAACTGCTTGTCTTTTTTGATGAGATTGTTTGCAGCAAAATTAATACTCTTGCCAGGTACAGAATCAGAAAGTTTAATTGTGGCACTTATTATCGGCGTTGATTTTGGTGTTGTGCTGTCCAACATAAGAGGCATCACAGAAACCGTTTGATCATCTTTATTTAACACATAGAGATTACCACTAGAATGGCTGTAGGTCATAGCTTGCGGATTATTTCCAACAACAACTGCATTGGCATCATCCATCGTGCTAGCCTTAGATACTGTATTAAATTCACCAATCCAAACTTTTTGTGACCTGTTATCTAACATGGCAAAATGAATATTTTTATCTCCGTCTCCGTTATATGCAATCAAATCCTCTATACTTACTTCTGATTCTTGTTTCCAAATATCGCCATCAAAACGGTCTGCAGATCTTTTGCCATCAGAATAAATGTAACGCAACCTAACACCTTGACCATCTGAAAACACCACTACTTTCCAATCAAAAATATCACCAACAAGTTTAATATCCCCAAACCCCAACGTCCTCGTATGCCTGATCTCATTGCCTTGGTTGTCGGTGTCGCCATCAGTAATAATAATTTCTTTGTGTTTCCAATTTCTCCACTTTTCCCCCGTCACCGCAAAATTCAACACACCCTTACTCGCACTCTCCTGCTCAATCCCATAATACAAAACCCCATTCATCGCCCTTAAAAACGTGTAGGCCTTGGCGTTGGGGTCGGTGATCTGTACGTCGGGGTTGGTGACCATGTCCGTGCCCGCGTTGTAATCAAGGAGTTGCACGCCGTTATCACCCATCACGCCTACAAGGGAGTCGGTGTCCGCGTAGGCAAGCGCTGTGCCGTTTGCGTCAAAGGTTTTGTAGCTGTCGGAGTAACTCCCCGTCATCTTGTAACCGCTCCCGTTGTCACTCGCGATGACACCATTGCCGTTTGCAAGGGAGTACAATTTATTGCCAACATCTTTTATGTCGTCCGGAGCTGCACCAATATACAACATATTCTTCTGCACCACATCCTCTACAACCTCATCCGTTACGTGGATACAGTTATTATCAACCACAGTATAATAAAGTTTTTCAGTAGAGGCCTCGGGGTTTACAAAGCATTCAAAGGAGCCATCTGGGTTGATTGGGCAGTAGGTAAATTCATCGGAGCAGGCGGTTGTTGTTTGGGCGTGGGCCTCTTTGATGAGCCAGCCGGACCAAGGAGATTGCCGCGTCGCCTCGCTCCTCGCAATGACGGATGTGGACCACGGAGATTGCCACGTCGCGCCTCGCAATGACGATTTTATTATTCGCTCGTTACAAGCTAATTCCACCGTAATAGGCTCTGCACTTACCGCTATCTTATCACCCACCTCAAAATTTTCTACAGCTCCTGCCTGTGCCATAATCGGCACGTTACCCTCGCTGTCGCTTTGGAATGTTAAAAACTTTTCCTTTTTAAGTTCCGGCAACGGCAGACTCGCCATGGGTGCGTCTTCGCCTACACCCTCGTTGATCGGGTTTTCGTTTTTGTTAATACTCCCGCCAATGATGGGTGCCAGAGGTACGGTGCCGCCGGAACTCTGTACTGCTGGATCCGACTGCGTTCCCGGTCCAGACCCGCCTGTGCCCGGTGCCGTTGTGGTCAGCCCTGTACAAGCAGTGAGTAGTGTCAGAATGACAAAGACAGATAAAACCCCGCACGTGTTTTTAAAAAAATCAAAAGATAACATGACCGACTCCCTTTTAGCCTCACACACATGCCCATAAAACAACATCACCAGGGTCTTAAGGCCCTTTTGAAACCCCAAGACACACACACCCAAGGATCACCAAGGCGTGTCTGTGCAACAGTAATGCAAGAGTGATACCAATCCCCCACACAATTATTAAAATCGCGTCAGACACAGGGGGCTTGTATAAGGGTTGTAATTACAAATAGATAAACAGATCAGGCCGCAGACTAAAAGGCCCCTCGTGCGATGAGGCCCCAATATATAGGTCAAAAATTTGATGGGTTATCCTTTTGAGAATTTCAAAATGATAAAGGGACAAAAGGGGCAGTTAAAAAGGGTGTGCGCGGGTGTTTAGTCAAGTTTTTTTATCACATCCAGATAGCTGTCGTCTGCGACCTGGCACAGGTGTCTTAGTTTTGGGTCGTCCAGGTTGGCTCGTTTGCATAGTTCGATAAACACCCCGATGTTACTGAGTGGGGTGCTTAGCTTGTGTCTTAGGTTGTCTTTAAGTTGGTTTATTAATCTTATTTCTTTAATTTTATCCTCGTCGGTAATCATAGCAATCCCCCTATAATCATCCGTTCTTGGTTAATGTTAATCCTAAAAAAGTCTATGGACCCATCCCGAACTCTTTAACCGCCAAATCCAGGTAAAGCGTCCCCCCTGTAGGGCGTATCGCACACACCAACATGGAATTGTCAAATTTTTTGGAATTTTTTTTAGCAACCCCAAACATGGGTTATACGACAAAATAAACGCAAGGCACTAAAGCGGTACACAAAAGTGCCGCTGGCCGCACTGTCTAATGAGTCTCATTTTTAGGACAGTTGTCAGTCAATATTATAGAATCTTGGACAGTTGTTTGGGGTGGATTTTTTTAGGGGGCTGTGATTGTTGTGAAAATATTTATGGGGATTGTGGCATGGGGGCGTATGAAAGCTTGAGACTATGACAATTAACGACTGCTACAAATCTAATGTCTCACACATTTAATTAACAGAGGAAATGGCATGGACTTAATAAAACCAGTTGCTGGTTTAATCCCCACTTGGGCTGCATCGATTGCTGTACAGGTTGCACCATTGCAGAATATTGACCTCAGTGTGAGGGATACACTCCTTCCAAGGGTTGGGAGAAAACCAAATGGAGATGAAGGGACCTTTATAACTCCCCATGGGTTTAAGTATCCGAGGGTTATACTTGGTGGGGATAAATTTCTGGATTATTGGGGAAAACAACAAAATCCCGAATTGGCAACCGTTGAGGGCGTGCATGCTGTGATGAGAGCGGCTTATCAGCGCGGTGTCAGGGGGTTTGATGTATCCATGAATCAACATGTCATCGATGCTTATACAAGGCTTAGAACAGAACACGCTGATGCCATCAGCATTGGTAATCCAAACTGGCTCTGCGGTGTCAAGCTGGGCGATACTGATATTTACCTGCTCAGAGATCGCATATTAAAAACACTCAAGGAGAGATGCTTTACTGAGAATCATTGGGCTGCAATAAGGTCTCTGCCTGCAGATAGAAGACAGCGGTGGTTTGAAGCACGCTCCCAGCAGAGCGCTCTGACGCCTGAGGAGATTGCAGATATCTATCTGGACGAAGATGTGTTCAGAGCCAAACTGACCCTTTTGGAGAAATCTGCTGATTATCTGGCAATGGGTTCCGATTATTCTGAATGGCTTTTTTTACTGGGTAGAGGTGACATTGTAAGACGCATGTTTGCCGTTGCGGGTGAATACAACATGATTCCCCTTTCCTTGAGTCACTGGGGCAGTGTGACGCTGCCGGAATTCAGCAGCTATCCTGTGGATGGTCACTGGGTTTATATCAACCAAAGTGAATCGCTGCTTGATCAAGATACCGTGGTTCGCATGATCAGGGAGTCGCCTCTACCTGTTACCGCGTTTTGGGCACTTGGTGGCGGTGTGTTGGCTGGCCGCATGGAGGCGGCATTCAGGTACCTTAAGGAATCTGGTGTTGCAAGCGTTGTGGTTGGTATTGAGAGATTATCACAAGTCAGTCAGACCATGCCTTTGGCTGTGGAGATATTTAAGTGAGATAATAAAATGATGAGAAGAATTTTTGTAACGACTCTATTTTTCAGTGTTTTGATTTTTTCGTTTCACCTTAGAGCAGAATATCACAAGGTGATAATTCAGTTGCCATGGTATGTATCTGTTGAATTTTCCGGACCTCTTTTGGCCAAAGAGCTTGGTTTGGACAAAAAACATGGTGTTGTTTTTGAGTTCCTGCAATACGCACCAAATGTGGATTTGATCGAGACAGTCATTTCTGGCAAGGCCGACATGGGCATTACTGACGGCTCGAGTATTATTATCAATCGGGCTAAGGGTAAAAATATCACGGCAATCTGGGCTCAGATGCAGACCAGTCCTGTTGGAGTTTGTACACTTGAAGATTCAGGCATTCAAGCGATATCAGACATCGTCGGAAAAAAATTTGGCATCCAAAAAGACTATGAATATTTGCTGGATGTTTTTCTTTCGAACGCAAGTATTCCAAAAAACAAAATACATCTTGTTTACATCGAGGGGGATCCTGTTATTCCCTTGGAATCTCGTCGTGTGGACGCTGTTGGGTGTTTTGACACATATCAACCCCCTATCATGATGATTCGGGGGCATAAACCAAAAATAATCAGGTCTGACGAACTGGGGTTCAATTTTTACGAACAAGTCTTCTTTGTTTCATCTGAAAAATTAAATCAAAATCGGCAATACCTTGTCAGTGCACTGAGGGCGATCAAGGAAGGATGGGTTTACGCCTTTGCACATAATGATGAAGCTGTAAAAATAGTCACAACCAGTTATGGCACTTTCAATCCAAACGAGGGCTTACTTAAAGATCAAAACGATCACACAAGACATCAAAGCGCTGTCATCAAATTGATACGCTGGTATATGACCAAGGGCGTCGGAAGCAGGCTTGGAATGATGCGTATGCAACGATGGCAAGACAGTATTGCAATACTGAAGAGAAATGGTCTCGTCGATGTGGCCCCTGAGTTGCATAAACTTTTCACACCAAGTTTTGTTGAGTGAGGCGGCTATGAAATGGATTAATGAACTGAGGTCGTTTGGAAAACTGTTTATCTCAACGACCCTTGTTATTGTTGTCATGCTTGTGAGCATCATCATGTGTGCATCACACATATTCAGTTCAATGTATCTGGAGAATCTCAAGATCAAGGCCGAAAACTCGTCATCCTTTATTAAGAAGGAGTTTAATGGGCAAATGCAAAAAATTCGGTCACAAGTTTCGATGATTAAAAAAAATGAGTCTCTATCAATTGCCGCTTTGTATGCCTTTGACCCTTTGGTAAAAGATAATTCTTTTTTGTATCAGGAACTTGAAGAGCTCAACGGGGTATTAAATAAATCGATTGTCATTGTTGATTCCAAAATATCAAATGAAAATGTTTTTGTGAGTAGCAAACATATTAATATTAATGGGAACCAAATTAAAAACATTATTGGTTCTTTAAATCATGGCCCCAGTCATGGATGGCACATGGTTGACAATACGTTCTATGTATTCGCGAAAGGTGTTGTTGTTAATGTCCATGAAGAGATTGGACAGATATATGTCTTGCAGCAGCTTGACAAAGAATTCCTTGAACATATTTCTCGCCCACTCGATGCCCATTTAGTTCTTGCTGATGGCAGGGGGCATAGCATCACCGGATCTGAAGAGATTGAATTGGCTCATATCACATGCAGAGATCATCGTTTTGTGGATTTGATTCAAACAAACAGGGGATCGTATTATTACAAATGCAGTGAATTGGATTCAAATAACACAGTGACACCCTTCATGGTTCTTTTTTTTGATAGTCAAGAATTGTTGCGGACGACAACAAAGACAAACAAATACCTATGGAGCTTTGGAGTTTTTTTATCCTACTGAGCACATTGCTCACCCTGCTATTTTGTCGGTCATATAGCAAACCAATTCGTGTGTTGGAAAAACTCATGAATGTCAGAGGCTCTCGTTATTTGCCCGAAGCTTTTAAACGAATCACAGAAAAGACACAGGATTTGATAAGTCAGACCTCGAGAAATACAGAACTAGAAACAACTGTCAAGATCGCCACCCAAGTCGCCCACGATGTGCGGTCTCCCTTGGCGGC
>JADGCS010000083.1 GCA_015228875.1 Deltaproteobacteria bacterium
TCAATAACTTTCAGAAAGCTTTGCAGCTAGCAACAGACTGTCCAATTCAATCAACGCAGTAAGAGGGTGTTAATGGGTGGGTATTTAATCTGAGCAAAGTGGGGGGAATTTAGGTGAGCGCTATAGATGACGGAGTTCCCCCGAGAAATGACCTTCGTCATTTCTTATTAATTTTGTCACACAGCATCCTTCTTTCCTTTTATTTTGTTGTTCCAACACGCTGATATCTATTAAGTTTCTAACTTTAGCCGTCATAACAGTTAATTCTTTCAATTATTTAGCGGTTATGATAGAATAGATCATGGAGGGGGTCTTGTGATGGTTAAGAGAGACAAAATAAAAGGCTCAATTGATGATTGGATGACATGGTACAAAAGGTCTGTAGATCACCTGATCAACAGGGTGTCTTTGCCTTTGGCCAAAGGCGCGCTGACTGCAAAAAAAGTCGCTGCCTATACCGGTGTGAGAAGATGTGGCAAAACATCCGCTGCAATTTTGGCATCAAAAAATGCGCGGATTGATTTTGGCCGTATTCTTTATTTTAACTTTGAAGACCCCATCACTTTTTTGGAAAAAGGCCCGTCTGTTTTGGACGAGATTATTTCGGTGTATACCGAATACGCAGGCACCTCTCCTGAGTTTGTGTTGTTTGATGAAATCCAGAATATCGACGGGTGGGAGAGATGGGTTAGAAAAGCCGTTGATATGGAGAGATTCAAACTTCATATTACTGGTTCATCGGCAAAAATGTTGAGTTCTGAACTTTCAACCGCGATTTCGGGAAGAAATATCGAAATCCCTGTCTGGCCACTGTCGTTTGGGGAGTTTCTTGAATTTTCAAAAAAGGCGCCGGGCCATCGGGATGAATACATCGCAGCCATGCGCACCTACATGAGCTGGGGCGGTTTTCCCGAGGTGGTCTTGACAAAGAACATTGAAGACAAAAAACACATCCTCAGACAATACGTCAATGATATTGTGTTTAAAGACGTTATAGGGCGACACGAGATCAGGTCCAAGCATCAAATAGATCAGTTGGCTGTTTATTATTTTACAAATATCAGCGCCCCGCATTCGCACAACAGCGTCAGCAAGGCGTTGCAGATGAATCATGAAACCGTCGCTGACTATACAGAATATTTTTCTGATGCTTTTTTATTTTTTGAGGTTAAAAGGTACCATCACAATCTTAAAGTTCAATCGCGTGATGCAAAAAAAATTTATTGCATCGACACCGGCATGCGCAATGTTTACTCACTCTCCCCTTTTAATGATGAGCTTGGCAAACTGGCAGAAAATGTGGTCTATATCGACTTAAGACGCAAGGGCAAAGACGTCTGGTATTTTAAAGGTGACGGGGAGGCCGATTTTGTAATCACCAGACTGGGCAAGCCGCAAGGTGTGATCCAGGTTTGTTACTCCGACCTTGCAGATGCCGGCACGTTCAAAAGAGAAATGGACGGATTGACCGAGGCCCTCAAATACACAGGCCTTTCATCGGGGACTATCCTGACCCTGTCGCGCGAGGAAAAAATAAAACACCACAAAAACAACATTGAGCTTGTCCCCCTGTACAAGTGGTTGTTGCGTGACAGATAAAAAAACACATACCCCCCTGTTACATAGTGATTGAAAAAACACGAGGTCGTAACTATAAAAGCGCTTCATGACCTCTATCCTGGGCATTTCGGCATTTTATCACGACAGCGCCGCTGCGATTGTTGTTGACGGGCAGATTATTGCTGCGGCCCAGGAGGAGCGTTTTACCCGCATCAAGCACGATTACAATTTTCCGCTCAACGCGGTAAATTATTGTCTTGCACAGGCCGGGCTGACACCAGAAACTCTAAACGCCGTTGTCTTTTACGAAAAGCCCCTGCTCAAATTTGACCGCCTGCTCGAAACCTGGCTTGCCTTTGCCCCTGTTGGTTTTCGATCCTTCTTAAAGGCCCTGCCCTTGTGGCTTAAGCAAAAACTCTTTATCCCCAGAGAGATCGATCGCGGGCTTAACAACAGATACACAGGCCCCATTTATTTTTCTACCCACCACGCGGCACACGCCGCGAGCGCGTTTTTTCCGTCACCGTTTAAAGAGGCCGCCATTCTCACACTTGACGGCGTTGGCGAGTGGACCACCACCAGCTTTGGTGTCGGCCAAGGCAATAAAATAGAGCTCATAAAACAGATGCAGTTCCCTCACTCACTGGGCCTGCTCTACACGGCATTCACATACTACACAGGCTTTAAGGTCAATTCGGGTGAATATAAACTCATGGGACTCGCCCCCTACGGCACCCCGCGTTATGTCGATCTTATCTTAAAACACCTCATCGATTTAAAAGAAGACGGTTCCTTTTGGCTTAATCAAAAATATTTTGATTACTGCGCGGGACTCACAATGACCAGCAGAAATTTCAACACACTCTTTCAGGGGCCACCGCGCAGGCCCGAATCAACGCTCACACAAAAGGAGATGGACCTCGCCGCGAGTATTCAAAAGGTCACAGAGCTTGTCATGATAAAAATGGCGCAACACGTTCATAACCAGACAGGCCAGAAAAACCTCTGCCTCGCAGGGGGTGTTGCCTTAAATTGTGTGGCGAACGGCAAGATACTCAAAGAAGGCCCCTTCGAAAATATCTGGATACAACCCGCCGCCGGAGATGCAGGCGGGGCGCTGGGCGCCGCCCTGCTTGCCTGGCACCATGTCTTTGACAAACCAAGAACCATCTGTGCAAATGATGCGATGCAGGGGGCCCTGCTGGGTCCCGAATACACCACGGCAGAGATTAAAAACTATCTGGATTCGATAAACGCGAGTTCTATCTGTTTTGACAACGAAGACGCGCTTTATCAACAGACAACAGAGTTGCTGGCAGCAGGAAAGGTACTGGGTCATTTTTCGGGCAGGATGGAGTTTGGCCCAAGGGCACTGGGCAACAGGAGCATCATAGGTGACGCGCGCAACAGGGCCATGCAGCAGACGATGAACCTTAAAATCAAATACCGGGAGTCCTTTAGACCCTTTGCCCCAAGCTGTCTTGAAGAGACCGTCTCCGATTATTTTGAACTCACCACAAAAAGCCCCTACATGCTGCTGGTGGCGCCGGTTAAAAAATCACGCCGCATCAACATGACTGACGACCAAACACATCTCTTTGGCATCGACAAGCTTAACATCCAAAGATCAGACATCCCCGCCATCACACATGTGGACTATTCGGCACGAATCCAGACCGTCAGCGCGTCAACCGCTCCCCGCTATTACCAGTTGATTAAAAGGTTTGCCCAAAAAACAGGCTACAGCATTGTGGTCAACACCTCCTTTAACATCAGGGGCGAGCCGATTGTCTGCACCCCGCAGGATGCCTACAGATGCTTTATGTTCACCGAGATGGACGCCCTGCTTATGGAAAATTTTCTGTTGCTCAAGGAACACCAGCCCCCCTTAAAAGGGGCCGAGGAGTACAAAAAGAATTTTAAACTGGATTAAAACGGAGAAAAAATGACAAAGCGCAACAACATTATGACCGAGTTTTTTTTGTTCATGAAAGACAACAAAAAATTCTGGATGACCCCCATCATCATTGTTCTGCTGTTCATGATCGTGCTGGTGGTCTTGGGCGGCACATCTGCTGCGCCTTTTATTTACACCCTGTTTTAATGCGGGCCACAAGCCTTAAGCCTTTGAAATCGCATACTGACAACGCGATTCACGGCTTGGGGGCTTAAGGCTGACCTATGTCACTGATCACCATCAACTGGAACCCCGGCAAAAAGGAACTGCGAAGGTTTGGTCTGACCATGTTGACTGGTTTTACCATCATCGCGGGGTTGTTATTATGGCAGGAACACGCCCGTGCGGCCCTTGTCGTGTTTTCCCTTGGGATCGGGTTTGGGGTTGTGGGCGGCATGGCCCGCAAAGACGCGTTGTGGCTCTATCGAAGCTGGATGGCCGTGGCCTTTGTCATGGGGAATATCATCAGCAGGATTGTGCTCACTGTTTTCTTTTTTGTTGTTTTGACCCCTGTCTCACTCCTGTTTAAAATCACCGGGCGAGACAGGTTAAATTTAAAGCACAAAGGCAGGGCATCCTGCTGGGCAGACCTGGATCAGGGGGATAAAAAATACATCAGTGAGCATCAATATTGACACAGGGCTGGTTGCGGCAAGCAGGATTTCAGGGGGAAAATTGTGAACAGGGCACAGCTTCATTTTTCCACACACAAACATGCTTATATCATTGCCGTTCTGACACTCGCGTTTTTTTGCTCCCGCTTTTACAATTACAAGAGTATCCCCCCCTTTAACGACGAGGCCTTTTATGTCGAGTACGCCGTAAAAAATTTTCAGGACTTTAATCAATACAAGTTTTACTCTTTTAAAGCGAACAACCAGTTTAAACCCCCCCTGCAGTACTGGATTGCCGCCCTTTTTCTTAAAATGGGCGTTGATGACCCCTTTAACGGGTGCCGTTTTTCTGTGATCTTTTTATCCACTTTTGTTTTTTTGATATTTCTTGTTTTTTTGATGGCCAATTTCTCGCCGGGCACCACTTGTCTCTTTGGTATCTTGTATATCTGCTCTTTCATGCATATCTGGCACCAAAGGGTTTTTTACAACGAGAGCTATCTGGTCAATTTTTTCATGCTCTATTTTGTCTCGTGCTCCTGTGTGTTTCATAAAAACAAAATGGCACTGTGGGGTCTGGTTGCGATCATTATGGGCACCTGCATGTTGCTGATCAAGGTCTCTGGACGCGGACTCTTTGCCCTGCCGGTGGCCCTTTTGTTTTTGTCATGGATCGAGGGTTTTAAATACAATGGGTTTAAAAAATCATTGTTGAACAAAGTTCTTTTAAAAAAACTACTCTTGACCATTGTGATCGTTGTGGTCCCCTTTATCCTGTTCTGGCTCATCATGCCAAAAGACCTGCTGGCACTCTCAAAGCAAGACCCCCTCATCAACTACTGGTCGTATTCCATCACCGATAAAAATTTTATTGGCATGCACAGGGTTCGTGAGTTTTACCTCTTTATCGACGACATCATCACAAATCATGTACACACCAGCGGGTATCTCCTGTCGATCCTGATTTTGGGCGGCATGCTCTTTGCATTTCTTTCGCTGTTCATAAAAAGAATCTCAGTAAAACAAGCCAACAGGATTCTGTTTGTTTATATACTCCTCCTCATCCCCACCATTGTGATGTTTAAGGGACGAGGCATCCCTTTTCACGGCTTTGATTATCGCTTTTATCTGCCCTATTCCCTTTTGCTGTTTCTTTTCTTTGCAGACTGGGCAAACGGCATTATAAATTATATTTTTCCTTCCAAAAAAAAGTATGTCTTTGCAGCTGTCTGTATGCTTATGATTTTGCCATTGTTTGAAAAGAGGGAGGTCTACCTCACTTACTATGGGGCGGGTTATGATAGCGGTATCTCATGGCCCTACAAGTTGCGCGGTGATCTGGTAAATATACAGGCCCTCAATGTTTATCCCACTGTGGAAAAACTCGGGCAATTAGAAAGCGGCGTACTCTTTTTTGATGCACAGCTGGGTGTCCCCGCCAATGCGCTGGCTGCACTACAACCCTACAAGTTTAAACACATCACCCTGTTTCCAATAGGAGAAACCAGCGCCAGCAGACTCATAACATACAGTGCGGATGCCATTAAAAAATATTTCAAAGACAACAAAAAGTTTCAACACGCCTACATACACGTTGTCCTTAACTACTCACATCCAAAAATGAATAAAAACTTGTTTGACAGCAAATTGTGCAGCAACAGGGTTGAGATAAAAAATCAGTACAATGTGACCAGCGAGAGTGCTACCTATTTATGTTTTATTTACTGAACAAGTTTTGCAAGTGACTAACTTTACTTTTGACGCCCCGAAGGAAGTGCCCTTGGGGGACGCGGTTGTCGCGCGCTATTGTGACAGCTTTGCACTGGCAAGCCTGTTTAAGCTGATCCCCGCCTCTGCTGCCTGGATTGACAATCGTCTGTGGACATCAGGTGGAACCCTCACCACAAATTTGCCGCTAAACCCCCTGCTGGCCAATGGTTCGGGGACGGGTTCCCTGTTTTTCTTCATGTCTTTGATGACCACGCAAACCACCTTGCGTATTCCCTTAAGTGCGGATTCTGGAGATGCTGCCAGCCAACTGAGACTTGGAAACTCGGCACATAATCCGACATACTCGTTGTCGTCTTTTGACCACATGATACGGTAGGTGTATTGATCATGGATTTGTGTCATCGGATGCCTCCGGTTTTAGTTTTTCTATGGCACAAAGAACCTGCCTGACCTGGTATGATTTTGCATAGCCATGGTCGTTTTGGATGTTTACACGCGGATCCCCCTGCCACGGGGTTTTGTAGATCCTGTGACTGGTACCGCGCTGCCTGGCTTTTCCAAAATAATGATCGCAGACTTTGCAAAGGTCCTTAAAACGAACCCCTCCAGGGTTTTTTTTGAACCCAGCAACCATGTCTGTTAAATGTGCCATATCCAAACTATATAGTATCACTATTGATACTAATGTCAAGTTTTTGCCGAAAACATGGTTCGTGATCGATGCGTTCCCCTGCGTATCTGTTTTGTGAAAGATGTGAAGTGCTGTTCAGAAGCGATGAAGTGTCAGAGACTTAAATGCCCACCCCTTACTCATCATCCAAAATATCGGTATCCACATCGGGTGTGATGGTGTAGAAATTGCCGCCCTGGCTGTAGACAAGCGCAATGCCAATGATCTTGCCGGTCTCACCGCTCTTGACATCCCTGACCAGGTTGCCAAAATACTCGTGGGACGTTTCGGAAATGGGGTCCACAAGCCTGAATTTAAAAGGACCGCTCATGATATCGCCCACAACGGCCGCATCCGTTTTTTCGTCTATTTTAATGTAGATGCCGTCTGGAGTGATATCGATCACATCGTAGCGTTTACCCTTAAACTCAAGAATGGCATCCACAGGAATCCTGACATATTTTCTTCTGTCCTTTAATTCGTTATCGTTTTCTTGGCTCATAATTTTTCCTGTCTGTTTAGTCTCCCACCCCAGCCCTGATAAGACAGCCCCTGGCCGTGGCCCTGAGCGGATCTCTGGCAAGCCTGACATTGGCGATCTCTATCGAAAGGTTGATCTGCTTTAACATGCGCTCGAACCGCATCATAAAACCCTTGGGCATACTGGTCCCGCCGGCAATCACCACCGAGAGGGCCCTGTTAAGTTTGGGAAGATGCTCCGTCTGCGCCTGCATAAAAACATGCGCAATCCCCTTTAACAGCATTAAAATAAGGTCCTCGTAAAAGATATGCAAGGCCTCTTCTATTTTATTAACCGGCGCCCTTTCAAGATCAAGGGAATTTTCTTTGTACAACCTCACCCTGCTGATGCTCTCATTGGTTACCCTGGACACGCTGATGTCTATATCGTCCCCACCCTTGGGGATGCTGTAAACCAGAACGGGCACAGACAAAAAAGAAAAACAGATATTGCACATCCCCGCGCCCATACTGATCCCAATCCCCGTGTAGTTCTCCTTGGCAAGCTCCGAGAGCACCACGGCCATCCCCTCTGAAATACTCATCGTGTTGTAACCCATGGCCGTAAACAACTTTTGAAAAATGGCCCTGTGATAAATAAGTTCGCTCTCATAACCCTGCCGTGGCGCGGGGATACTGAAACACAGTGTATCCTCCGGGTTTGAGGTCTGTCTGACCAGAGAACGGATGATGGCCCTGATCATCGGCACAGCCTCTGCCTCGTCCGGCGTGAGAAGCCCCACCTTCATGGGTCGCTGCATCTCCCCGTTCATCAGGGCGGCAAACTCCTGCGCGCCGTAACCCAGCACAGCGATGTCAGCACCCGACAGCTGATACTTCATATTGTTTTTTTTAAGCATCTGAAGGGTCACTTCGGAATGGGGGACCCTGACAAAACCATTGAGATCCAGGTCGCCTGATATGTCGCCGTCTGCCTTTTGAACAAGGCTCACGATACGGCTTGTCCCAATATCGACACCCACAATACGGTCCGCCCTGCCCTGCCGCTCATGGCTGTCCGCCGCAGTGTCATCGACCTCGGAGGAAACAGTTTTTTCGGTCTCCTTGAGGGCATCAACAAGATCCATCAACCGCTTTTTAAGTTCTGCTATCGAAGGCTTGTCTGATGACAATTTTTTTCTCCTCTGTTTTTGGGATTCATAACAGGGCATTTTCCGACAAACACTATTTAACCGGCAATGAGACAATAAACACCGTGCCCCCGCCCTCTCTGGATTCAAAGCTGATTGTCCCGCCGTGTTCTTCTATGATGTTTTTACAGAGAGCAAGACCAAGCCCCGTTCCCTCTTTTTTACCGTGTGTCGCAAAGGCCGTGAACATCTTGTCTTTGATCGCTTCTGAAACCCCGGGCCCGTTGTCTGATATTTTGAACCTGACAAGATCATCCTCTTTGGCAAGGACAACATCAATCTCTCCCTTATAACCCATGGCCTGTGCGGCATTCTCGATCAGATTGTACAAGACCCGCGTCACCTGCGCCCCATCCATAAAGATCTTGCCCTGATAATCATCCCGGATAGTAACCTTGACACTGTGCTCGGCAAACCGGCAGTACAGATTGGTCTTAAGGTTGCTGATAAACTCGTCACTGTGGGCATAAAGCGGCAGGATACAGGATTTGCCCTTTGAATAATCAAGAATGTTCTGGATCATCCGGTTAAACATCAAGACATGATCCTCGATCTGTTGAAAGTATTTTTGTTTTTTTTCGATCTTGTCGGATTTTGAAAGCAGATAAGCCGCAGTGGAAATAACGTGAAGGGGAAATTTAAAATCGTGAAGGACACCGACAAGCATCCGCCCGATATCGGCAAATTTTTCATCGTGATCCACAGCGGGGGCTGTGGGATCATGTCCTGGAGTCGCCTGTGCATCCATAGAGACGCCCCTTAATCCTTTGACAGCTCAGCAAACTCGCTAAAGGCGTCTGCATTTTTTTTGATTTCTTTTTGACGCTCGTATTTTCTCAGTTCATCGATAATCACACCCCTGAGTTGGTTGATGTCGATGGGCTTCTGCTCGTACCTGTGCACCGAACCATTGTTGATCGCCTGAATGGCCGCGTTGAGATCGGAATAACCGGTTAACAGGATGCGCACCACGTCTTCGTTTTCATTTTTTACACCAACAAGAAAATTGGTGCCGGTCATCTTGGGCATGCGCTGGTCACTGATCACAAGGTCGATGTTTTCCCTCTTGATCATGTCAAGGCCTTCAAGCGGGTCCGTTGTTATAAAAACCTCGTAATCGTCTTCAAAGATGTCCTTGAGTTGTTCTACAATAACCTCTTCGTCGTCAAGAACCAGAATACAATACTTGTTATTTTTCATCTGTGCCTCCTCAAATCACCATCAGTTACTCACCACACATCACTTTAACATCATTGCCCCGCAGCGGCTCTCTGCCACAAGTTACCAACTTGACTTTGATGCCCCGAAGGAAATCCCCCTGGGGGACGCGATTGAATGCCTCTATTTTGCAAGGAATGCACCCGCGCTCTGTCGACTTTGAAATTCCTATACATAAATCTATGTACCACACACGATGGGTCGGGTCATGACGCCGCATAGACCAGACAGCCTTTTGCGGTGGCCCTTAGGGGATCCTTTGCCGTCCTGACCTCGGATATCTCTATGGGCAGGGACACCTTTTTAAGAACCGTATCAAACTTTGCAGCAAAACCGTTTGGCATGCAGGTCCCACCCGCCAGCACAACGGGGATCGCCTTTTGAAATTTGGGCATGTTGCCAGCCGGCGTTTTTGCAAAGATACCTGTGAGTGTCTTGAGCACGCTCTCGATCAGGTCTTCGTAAAAGACATGAAAGGCCTGCTCCATGCGGTTTTTAGGCGGTTTTGTAAAATCGAGTTCGCCCTCTTTGATCACACGCACTTTGTTCATGGACTCGCTGACAATGCGTGACACGGACTGGTCTATATAATCACCGCCCTTGGGAACGGAATAGGTGATCACCGGGACAGAGAGAAAAGAAAAGCAGACGTTACACATCCCTGCCCCCATGCTGATGCCAATGCCTGTGTAATTTTCTTCTGCGAGTTCGGAGAGCACCACCGCAGTCCCTTCGTTAAGGGCCTTAGTGTTGTACCCAAGCCCGGCAAAAAATTGTCTGAAGACCGCCGCGTGAAAGACCAGGTCGCTTTCGTATCCCGGGGCCGCCGCAGGGACACTAAAACAGAGCTTGTCGCCAAATTTTTTGGGTTTGTCTACAACGAGTTTGATGATGTCCTTGATCATGGGCAGGGCCTGTTCTTCCTGCGAAGTCAAGAGACCGTTTTGCATGGGCCTGTGCATCTCTCCGCTTGAGAACGCCGCAAACTCCTGCGCACCCGACCCCAGCACGGCAAGATAATCACCGGATTTTCTGTAATTCATCCCGTTCTTTTCAATCGTGTTCTTTGCCATGTCCGAAAAAGGGACCGTAAAAAAACCATTGTACTCAATCTTGCTGTCAAAGGTATCGCTCGGCCCTTTTTTTATGCCCACAATCCGGCTGGTCCCAATATCAACCCCGACAGCACCTACCTCGGTCGCTGCCTTTGCTTGTGACGCGCCCTCACCGTCTGGTTTTTGAATGGTGGTGTAATCTTCTGACATAATAATCTCCTTTTGTTATAAATCGATCCAGCTTAAAAGTTCTTTGGCAATGCCCTCAAAGTCCTTGTGACCCGTTGAATTTTTATCGTACTCGGTGATGGGCACCCCAAATCCCATGCTCTCTCCAAGTTTGGTGTTTTTTCTTACACAGGACCTGAAAATTTTTCCCTTGTAACTTGTGTTTAAATCGCTCTGAATCTGTCTGCTGACATTGGTGTTGGACTCAAACCTTGACAGAAGCAGCGAATAGTTGAGCTCTTTGTCGTAGCTTGTGCAGATTTCACCAATGAGTTTGGAAAGTCTGACCACCCCCTGCATAGAGAGATACGCGGCCTCAACAGGGACCACGACATGCCTTGAGGCCACCAGCGCGTTGATGGTCAGGATGCCGAGAGAGGGCGGACAATCAATGAGCGCAAGATCGTAATCGTTTTTAATTTGATCGAGTGCCTTGGCAAGCCGTCTGTCGGAGGCCACCTTGCCAATGAGTTCGTTCTCACACAACGCAAGATCAAGTGATGAGGGTAAAAGATCAAAACCAAACTTTGTCTGGATGATCACATCTTTTACGGGGTGATCACCATTTGTTAACACATCGTAGAGAGAGGCCTTGATGGTCTCGGGGTTGATGCCGATGCCAACGCTTAAGTGCTGCTGCGGGTCCATGTCGACAATGAGGACCCTCTTTTTAAAACGGGTGCCCAAAAATGCCCCAAGATTTATCGTAGCCGTTGTTTTACCAACCCCGCCTTTTTGATTTGATATGGCAATGACTTTCATGAAGGCCTCCTCATGTATGCGGCACCATCACTGATGCCGTATGGTTGTTTAGATCACGCCTTAATTCCCCCCTCATTCGAGGGAAGAAATTTCATATCGATAACCGGTTGCACCCGCCTGATTCTGCTGATGGGTGTATTTTAATCCCGCCAGGAGCCCTTTGCCGTTATTAAAAAACACCTGGGCCCTGTGAGATGCTGCGGCTGCTTGTTGCGGCAAGACCACTTCTGCAGCACTCGCGTTTTTGTTTAATCGGCCGATCATGCCCCCTTGAGTTTTGCCCGCCTCGCAATACCAGATAAAATACGCACCATCACCCACACCCTGATCACCAAGTTTTTTATAAACAGGATAGGTTTGAGAAATCTGCCCTGCCGCAACCTTGACCTCTGGAGAGACGGGTGCTGGTACCTCGTGGGCTGCAACTACCGCCCTTTGTGCATTTGCTGTCACCTGCTGCCCGGGAGGTTGGGACACAACGGACTGTGGTGTGGTCAGCGTTTTATAAACCGAGGCATGATCCACACCCTTTTCTTGCGACTGAATGGAGGCAACAGACCTGAATTCGCCAAATTTTTTACTTGTTTTTAGAGTTTTTACCACGTTTTACACCTTATAATAATAATGTCTCCTTGAGGTTGCAAATCACTCACTTGACTATGACGCCCCAAAGGAAATCCCCATACATTAAATCATGTAATTTATCAAAGCCCAACATCAATACCGATACTGCGACGTATCGATGATCACAAGATTGTCGCTATCTTTATCTTTGGACGTGCAGGCAACAAGATCCCGGCCAAGATTGAGATAGTAGTTTTTCTTTTCGAGGTCGTCTCCCTTGTCGTCGTAGGTGCGCATAAGATACTCAATGTTCACCTTGGCCTTTGGCTCGAATTTTATTTTTTCTTTGATGTTTTGTAAGAGCCTTTTAAAACCCGGTACGATCCCCTTGAGACATTGACTCTCCTTAACCTTTTGCACCCTTTCTGAAAGACGAAGATCGTGACTCAGACGCTCTTTAAGATCTTTAAACGAGGGGAGCTTGTCTGAAAATTCGCTCTTTTCAAAAGAAGCCGTTGCCTGTTTGTATGTGGCTGCGGCCGCGCAGGCAAACCTTCCGGTGTGATAAAAAACCGGGCGCAGGAATTCGTTGGCAACACCAGCGTTTTTTTGATCGCCCAGCACAGGGGATTTTTGTGCGGTAAAAACAGGGCTCGGTGTGATCACGGGTGGTTTGGTTTCTACGACAGGTGGTTTGACCTCGACTGCCGGAGGTTTTACTCCGGTCACCGGAGGTTTTTCTGCCACTGGCGGCTTGGTCTCGAGCGCGGGTGGTTTGACTTCGATCGCGGGCGGTTTGGCCGCGACTGCAGGTGGTTTGACTTCGATCGCGGGTGGTTTGACCGCGACTGCGGGTGGTTTGACTTCGATCGCGGGCGGTTTATTGAGCACGGGGGGCCTTACATTAAATGCAGGGGGCTTGACATCAACCGCAGGCGGTTTGACATCCGCTTGCGCCCGAAGTGGCGATGGCGGCTCCTTCTGCTGTGACCCCAGTGGCTTGGGTTCTATTTTAATGGTATCTGAAGTGTTGTTTTTTGAATCTTTATTATTATTATTTTTTGTTTCCATAATTACCTCGAAAGATGTTCTTGCACAAACCCATCTACAAGACCACACACCGACTGTGTATCGATAAAGACGTTCTTAAAAATCAGCCCGTCATCAAGCATCGAAACATGGAGCAACTCGCCACTAAAAGCGGCGCCCCCGCCGTTGATAAAAAGCGCATCGGCCCACTGTGTGGTGTTTGTATAATGGGCCATGGCCATGTCTGCTATTTCTCTTTTCAATCCCTTGTTAAGTTCCCACCTGACATCGTCAATCACCAGTGAGATATTAAAGTCCTTTTTGTTGTGCCCCTTGTTCTCTTTGACTTCAATCTCCCGCAAACCCGCCTCGACCTGCTTAAGCAACCAGAAAAAATTGACGCCCCTCACACCCTTTTCGCGCAAAAGGCGGATGATTTTTTCGTAATAACTCGAGATGCCGCAATTGAGCACCCCAAAAACATCAACCCCCTTTTCTCCATCTGCAAGATAGACCTTTGTGGTCCCATAACCGATATCAACGGCCAGGACCGATTGAAAGCCCGTAAAAACCCTCCTGACACAGGCCAGTACCGCATCAGCCGAGGAAAGGTACCAGATATTTACCCCCACCCTTTTGGTGATCTGGCATTGATCCAGTCCCCTTAAAGCCGTGAGCGCAACCTCCCTGCCGTTTAAATCGGCCGTGATCTCCTGTAAAAACTCCAGCCTCTCGGCGCTGTCAAAGAGGAGCGTCACCACCACACGCTCACCATCCTCGCAAAAATCAAGGAGCACCTTGGTCATCATGAGCCGCAGATACTGACCACTACCCTCTTTGTCCCCGGGATTCATGCCCGTCCACACCACTGCCCGCCGCCTTTTACCGTTGACAAAGAACCTGCTTTCGGTCCCGTTTGTGCCAAACTCCAATTTGAGATCGACGCAATCATAACCCGCGGCGTAAAAAAAATCCGCGTGCCGGTAATAAATAATTTTTTTATCAACCTTTTTTACACGGACCGCCAACGATGGAAATACGGCCCTCCCACGGAGGGTTGCTCCATCCTCTGTTGATTCCAGCACGACAACCTTTGTATAAATCCTGCCGGCATCAATGATGATTTCTTTCACACAAATACTTTCTGTTTAAAAATCGATTTTCTTCTGGTTTTTTTCTTTTCTGACGTCCCTGTAGTTTTTTCGTTGTTCAGGGCCCACCGCCCCTACCTTGACCAGTTTTGCACCATCCTTTGGAGCAAAATCTTCCATTTTTTTTGTCACACCGCCCACAAGCTGATCCCTGATCATGCTTTTAATCTCCCTGGTCTCCGCCGAAACCAAGGGCTCGCTGCCCCCACCCGCCACAGCCCGATCTTCGAGCATCGAGTTAAGATGATCGATCTTGTCTTTGGTGGTCTCATAGAGCCTTCCCGAGACAATCCGATCCACAAGATTCTGAAAAATCAGCAGGGGATCAGTCCCGCTGTGCTTGGACTTGTCCATGAGCTTTAAATACATTTTTAAAACAAGTTTTAAGACAGGCTTTGAGCCTTCAGGATGATGTTTAATGAATTTTTCGAAGAGCTGTTTAAGTTCTGGATCGATGACAAGGTATGATGGGTTCATTTTATTTTTCCTCCTCAGACTTGATATCTTGAATGACATTACTGATATTAAAATGGGGGTCGACGTCTTTGTCTGACTCGAGTGCAATTTGATCCCTTGCGAGCAGCATAAACCCGACACAGTTGATGTAGCGGGGATCAACACCGAGATCAGCGGGATTGATAAACCTTTGGTCGGCCTCCTGGTTTTTCCAGCCAAAATAATTTGCGATCTCCTTTTTGATGGTGTCGTACAAAAGGTGGGCCCCGCCGCCTATCACGGTGTAAAATTCGATCATGTGCCCCTTTTCTGACAACGCGGCAATATCGTTCGAGACACGCTCGGCTATGTGCCGGGCCATGTACTGTGACTGTTCTGCGAGAATTGCCCCAAAATCAAAGCGGCCCACACCGGGGATCTCGATCACATAGTCCTTTGCGGGGAGCCTTTCCATAATCCGCTGCTCGGGGATTTTAAATTTCTGCTCGCTGCTTTCAAATATTTTTGTGCTGATATTTTTTGTGATCGTGTGAATCCCCTCGGTCATTGAATCTGCAAGGATGATATCGGCCTCGTTGTCGACAATGGGGAGCTTGATCCAGGTGCCATGGCCGATGTCGATTACATAGGTATTGTACACCTCCATCTTGTACCTGCTGAACAGGATGGAAATATAGGCCCCGTACGCCTGATACTGCATCACGCTGAAATCGAGCCAGATCTCAATCTCTTTGACCTCTTCGGTCGCCACATTTTTGGCCTTTATTTTTAAAAACTTTTTGCCGTCCCTTACCGTGAGCTTATCTTTGATGTAGGCAAGAAATTTTTCTATTACATTTTCGCCGTGCCGCACGGTGATACCAAAACCAAAGCCAACCCTTTTAAGGGGCTTTCCCTTTTTTTGCATTTCTTCGTTAAGGAGAAACAGGCCCGCCTTGATGGCCAGAAACGCGTCATCGTAGTTTTGAATAAGCCCCTTGTTGGTGAACCAGTTGCTCTTCTCGGACAGGCGGGTCATGGAGCCGACATAACGCCACGAATTGCGACCCTCGTCGAACACGGCAAGATTTTTAACCCACCTTTTATCCGCAGAGCGGTTCATGATCCGCCAGCTTTTTTCCATGCTGTCGGTCAGCGCGTCTCCCACCACCGAGGAAAACAGCACAAGCGTATCATCACAGCAGAACTTGCTTGATGATGTCCCCATCTCGCCGCCAACCGCAACACATCCGGTCATGTCTGTCATGGCAAACTCCTTGTGACCCCCACCCACACCTTTTGTTTTTCACCAACCACGAATAACGAACTACCAAAAATCATCAGCCTCCGGCTGATCTACCCCCTAAGCTCTGCAATCTCCATCTCGAGGGCCTCTCTCGATTGTATGGCAAGGTCGTAG
This sequence comes from Deltaproteobacteria bacterium, assembly GCA_015228875.1. Taxonomy (GTDB): domain Bacteria; phylum UBA10199; class UBA10199; order UBA10199; family JADGCS01; genus JADGCS01. The sequence continues at coordinate 16,065 of JADGCS010000083.1, forward strand.
GCCTCTTTCATGCCGGCGATTTCCTGCTTTGCCTGATCCCTCTCCTTGCCCGCCTTTTCTATATCTTTTTGCATGGCCTTGTGCTGCTCGGCCATGAGCGTGAGTGCTTTTTCTTTTTCTTTAAGAGCATCCTTCACCTTGTTGATGTCCCGCGTGACTTCATCTTTGAGTTTTTGTATCTCGGCGTCGGCCTCCTGGCGTTTTTTATCAAGCTCTTTTTCCAGCTCAGCCTCCACCTCTTTCTTCCTGCCCTCGAGCCCGTCTCTTACTTTTTTAATCTCTTCCTCCGCAGCTTTTTTCTCTGCGGCCAGTTTGTTCTCTGCGTCTTTTTTCTCGGCCTCAAGTTTTTGCAGGGCCTCTTTTTGTTCTTCGGCAAGCCTTTGCTTCATGGCCTCCTGCTCTTCTTTCATATTCTGCCGTGTTGCAGCCTGCTCTGCCTCCATTTTTTTGCGCTCTTCTTCGATCTGCTTAAAGACCGCTTGTTTTTCTTCTTCTGCCCGGACAAGCGCTTCCTGAGCCTTTTGCTTGTCTTGCTCAAGCTCTTCCTGAAGTTTTTTGAGTTCGGCCGCGTTTTTTTGTCTCTGGACTTCGACAATGCGGTCGGCGTCTTTTTTCAATTTTTCCATCTCGGCCACAAATTTTTCCCGCTCTTGCTTCATGTCCTCGAGCATGCCCTGCCGCTCTTTTGCCACCGAGACCCGTAAATCGCTGTTCTCTTTTTTTGCCTCTTCGAGCTCTGCAGCGGTCTTGTGGAACTTGGACGTGGCACGAGTACCTTCTTCTTTGAACCTGCCCACCTCGTACTGCATTTTTTTAAGGTCCGCGGATAAAGACTTGATGCGGTCCACAATAAAGGTCTTTTTGCCTGTGATGATTTCCTTTTGAGCCACCACCTCGTCGTATTTTTCGACACCCACTTTGATCTCATCGGGAAACGTGGCGGGATCAACGAGTTTGTCCTTGTCGAAATACTTGGTGATGTAACCCTTGTTCATCGCCTGAATCGCGTCGTCGAGATCGGCATAGGCTGTGACAAGAAAGATCGGCATGTCTGGTTTGAGTTTGCGGATCTTTGCGGCAAGCTCGATCCCCGTGACCTCCGGCATGCGCTGGTCTGTCAACACAATGTTGATGTCGGGATTTGCGTTTAACAGTTCCATCGCCTTTGTATGGCCATCAGCGATGTAAAGGTTGTAGTCGTCGCCATACAGGGATTTTACAGTATCACGGATGTTGTTTTCGTCATCGACAAACAAAATAGAATCCTTGCCGCCCTTTTTTTCGCGGGTGATTTTGATGTCTTCGGATATCGTGATGGCCTCGTCCTTTGAGACCTCCATGCTGATCTCGAGTTCTTTAAGGGCGTCATTGGCCTTTTGATTGTTCTTTGCCTGTTCTTCGAAATCGTCTTTGAGTTTTCTAAGCTCGTCTTCTGTTTTTCTGTTTTTAAGGGAGGTCTCGTCAACACGGTTGTTGAGATCCATGATCACCTGCTGCAATTCGTTGATGCGCTCGGTCTTTTCTTTTACAGCGTTCTGAAACTGTCTCATTTTTTCGAGAGACTCGCTCTCGGACGCGGCCGCCTTTGCAAGCTGCGCAGCCGCCTCTTTTTCCATGCCCTCTGCCTTTTTTACCTTGTCCAGAATGGTGGAGAGTTTGCTGTACACAGACTTTGCCTTGGCGGAGCTGAACTCGCCGCCCTGGTGATCTGCGGTCAAGCCGGCAATGATCCTGCCAAGTTCTGCAAAATTAACGGGCTTGCGCAGATATTTGTGCGCCTTGTTTTCGTTGATGGCATCGATCACGGCCTCGATATTGCTAAAATCACGCGAGACCACCAGCCTCACAACCCCCTGATCGATGTTTTTTATCTCGCCAAGCAGGTCGTCGAAAGAGATGTCCTTGACCTCATTTTCTACCATCACAACATCGGGCTTGAAAGATTTGAAAAGTGTGAGCCCATCGTTGCCATTAAGCGACGTCTCGACATCGTACTTGGGAGCAAGATTGAGCCTTACGGCCTTTAAGAAATCCTGATCTTTATCGACAACAAGCATCTTTGATAACGGTAATGTCATATTTTTTTATCCTTCCACAACCCGCCAAAGGCGGGAGATTCCGCACACCACACCCATCCAGGGGCCATCACGCGCCTCTGGATGTGGCTGGCACTTATTGGAAACTGTTAGTCACATGTCGGCCATGCGATTAAATTCATCCTCTAAAAAATCTGCTGTGATGACCTTTCTGCCCTCTAAAGACGAAGAGGCGCAGAGGCTATCGAGCATCTTGACGGCCTTGCCCGGAAAATGCTGTCCGCTCATAACCTTGTTGGACAGGGCAACACACCTCTCGATGATGGTATCGGGGACCGTCACCTGATGATGGACCTCGTAAACATGTTTGATACCCTTTAAAATCTCGATCGTGTCCTCGACATTGGGTTCGGTTACTTCAACGAGTTGAAATCGTCTGGTGAGCGCCTTGTCGGGGGCAATGAATTTTGTGTATTCCTCCTCCGTTGTTGCGCCAATGCACGGAAAATCGCCCCTGGCGAGCGCCGGCTTGATGATGTTTTCGGCCCCAGTGGACCCCTCGGTGCCCCCCATGCCCAGAAGCGTGTGCAGCTCGTCGATAAAAACAATCACCCTGCCCGCACTGGACTTGACTTCTTCAAGCACCGCCTCGAGGCGTTTTTCGAATTCCCCGCGGTACTTTGTGCCCGAGACCATCGCGTTTAAATTTAAGGCAACCACTTTTTTTTGTTTAAAAACATCTGGCACGCGCCCGCTGACAATCCTCATGGCGATTCCCTCGACAATGGCCGTCTTGCCGACACCCGCCTTGCCCACAAGCAGCGGGTTGTTGGATTCCATCTGCAGGAGCACCTTTAAACACGCAGTGATCTCGGACTCCCTGCCGATCACCGGTTTGATCTTGTTTTTCAAGTTACTAACTTGACTTTGACGCGATTGAGTTCCCCCGTCGTGCGAGGAATGCACCCGCGCTCTGTCAGCCTTGAAATTTCCGGACGTTAAAACAAGGGCCGTGAGGTCTGTTCCATATTTATCGAGATAAAAACTTTTTTCAACGGGGCAGAGATCCTTGATGATCTCAAAGATCGGCGCGATCTCTTCGGGCAGATCGGCAGTCGGTGACAAAATCACCAGCAGGGAATTGATTTGCTTAAGGCGCTCGGGCATGGACTTGATGACCGAGATCAGCTCTGCGTACTCTGCACCCGAAAAATTGCTGCGCGAGAGATAGTGGTGAAAGTCTTCCAAAAGGTAAACCGTGTTCGCCCTGTTGTTGTTTTTGATGTGGGCCAACACATCGATCGGGGAGTTTTTTGTGGTGATGTAATAATCGCTGTCATTAAAACTGTAGCGGCCATGATAGGCATCGTCCACCGCCTTAAACCCCTCTGAAAATGTCCACTGCACGGGGAAAAGCCCCAGTGGCGCGGCAATCGTGACGATCTCGGTTAAAAGTCTGCGCGAATCGGTGTAGGTGGCCACAAACAGGGACTTGCCTGTTGCAAAGGGATTGACAACGCCCCCGCCTTTTCCCTTTGCTGGGGTGAGGGGCATGGCTGCCTCGTCATCCTGATACGCCGTGCCGCCAAAATCAAAAGATGACCCGTCCCCTGTGTCCCCGGCTGTCTCCGCTGTGCCTTCATCATCGCAGGCATCATCAGGGGTTACCTCTGCATCAGTCAAAAGATGTTGGTGGTGCGGTTTTGAAAAATCAAACCACTTAAAACAAAACTGGTTGACCGCAACAGAGCGCTCTGCTTCACTCAGACGCGCAAACTGTTTTGTAAAATACACAAAGATGTCAAACTCAAACGGCGTGGGGATGTGATGCCCCTGACTTAAAAAAACCCCCAGGGCGTTTGCACGGACCCCGTTTGTTTCAAAACCGCTGACCTCGTAGGTCCTTTTTAAAAAAACATTTTTGGTATAAACCGGATCGTAAAAGATCACATCGAACCGCCTGGCAATATGATGGTGAATGAGCGTTTCGAGGTCCTGATAAAGCCCCTCCCCCACACCCGCAGGAAAGATGGAATAGTGCCCGTTAAGGAGATCGAGCTCCTCCCTCATCACACGGCACAAACCCGCCGCATTTTTTCTGACTGTTGACAGTATGATGGGAAAACCGGTTTTTTTCATGCGTGCATACTGCATTGATCGTTAAGTGACCTTGATAAGATCCTTCACACGGCCCACGGTGTCTTCAAAGTAATCGCGCATTTCATCGATGGCATCGTGATAGATGATGTATTTTTGTTTGAGCCCCTCGTTTTGGGAGGCGCTGCCCTCGACTGTTTTGTCGATCCTGTGCAGGCGGTCACCCGCACGCGTGCGCTTTTTGATGATTTTGGGATACTCATACTCCATTTTTTCCAAAACCGTTTTAATTTTATTTTCTTTATGTCGCATGTCCCGGGTGATCCCTATGAGTTCGGAATTTGACTCTCTGAGGTCATTGGCGCTGTCCTTGTGGGTCTTAAGGGTGGTTTCAAGCTCATCAAGCAGGGCCGTCAAGTCGGGGATTCTGGTCTGGATGTTTGTGACCTCTCTCTCCCGCTCTTTGATCTGCCCGTTAAGGTAGCATTCCTCGCCGGTGAGACGGTTGTTTTCTCCCAGTAAAAAATCCATATTTCTTTTGATTTCGACCGCCCTCTGTTTGAGGTAGGCAAGCCTCTCGGTGTCATCGATAAAACGAATGGCCCCGGTATTGAGAAGATCGGAAAAAACAAGGTGGGCCTCGCTGGCATCGAGCGTAAAATACTCGCTGATCTCTTCGGCGCTCCTGACACCGTCAACAAAGCCCAGAAATTCCTCTTTTGCAGCATCACCCCTCACCCTGGTCTGATCAACAACAACGGGAAAGCAGATTTTCATCTGATCCCAACTGCTCATGAGTTTTTGTTTGATGGCTGGTGTGTCTTTCATGATTTGAGTCCCTCGTTGATTTCGATGAGTACTTGTTTGGCCTGCAGAAGTTCGTGGCTGACTTTTTCTTTTTCGGCCCTGACAAGTGTAAGTTCTCTTTGGATGTCCGCAAACACCTTACCCCTCTGGATATCGTCGATTTTGCTTTTAAGCACCACCACCTCCCACGGAGGGTTGCTCCATCCTCTGTTGATTCCAGCACGACAACCTTTGTATAAATCCTGCCGGCATCAATGATGATTTCTTTCACACAAATACTTTCTGTTTAAACATCGATTTTCTTCTGG
>JADGCS010000084.1:0-8826 GCA_015228875.1 Deltaproteobacteria bacterium
CAATGCGGGCTTATGTATACTTTTCGTTTTTTTAAAGAGGTTATCACACGATAGTTTCTGGCCTTGGTGTATAGAACCTTGGAAGGTTTTTTCTACGCGTTTCGGCATCAATTCTTGCATGGTGCCCGCCCGCGTAGTATTTTCCGCTTTATGCGGGTTAAGTATTTCAAAGTCGACAGAGCGCGGGTGCATTCCTCGCAAAATGGAGGAATTCAACCGCGTCAAAGTCAAGTTAGTAACTTGGTGCAAGGCAGTAACAAGCGGGGAAATATGCTCGATCGCAGTCTTGGCGGCATTCTTCTTGAATACACAACCCTGACACCACAACAGTTGGACGAGGCCCTTGCCTTTCAAAAGGACAAGGACATCCGCCTGGGAGAAGCGCTCATACAACTGCGTTATCTCCATCAAGAGGACATCCTCAAGGCGTTGAGCTATCAGCTGGGGATCGATTACATCAGCGTACTCAATTTTGACGACATCCCCAACGATCTCATTCATTCCGTTTCCATCAACTTTGCAAAAAAAAACGAGCTGATTGCCATAGGACGTGAAGAGGGAAATGTAGTGGTGGCGATTGCCGATCCCGAAAATCACATGGCGCTTGATGATCTCAAACTCCTGTTTCAGGCCCCCATCAAACCCTTAATCTGCAGCGCTTCGATGATCACGGACGCGATCAACTCCTGTTATAACCGCACACCCGAAAACGACGCGGTGATGAGCGAACTCGACGAAGACAACACAGACATGCTCGATCAGGATTTTGAAGAGGTTGAGGACCTGTTGGATTCTGACGACGAAGCGCCCATCATCCGATTGGTTAATCAGTTGCTTGTCCGCGCTGTCAAACAGAAGGCCAGTGATATTCACATCGAACCCTTCGAAAAAGACCTCCTCGTGCGCTTTAGGATAGACGGTGTTTTGTACGAGATCATGCGTCCGCCCAAAAAGGCACAGAATTCGATTTTATCCCGCATCAAGATCATGGCCGATCTCAACATCGCCGAAAAGAGGCTGCCACAGGACGGCCGCATCAGGATTAAACTTGCGGGTAAGGACATCGACATCCGTGTGTCGATGCTCCCGGCCTCGTACGGTGAATCCTGTGTCATGCGTCTCTTGGATCGCAGCAAGGTACTGCAGTCACTCGACACCATCGGCTTTTTCGAAAAAGACCTCGCCCTTGTGCGAAACCTGATCCACAGAAGTCACGGGATCATCCTGGTCACGGGCCCCACGGGTTCCGGTAAATCAACAACGCTCTACGGCTGCCTGACCGAAATCAACGAACCCGACATCAAAATCATCACGGTCGAAGACCCTGTAGAGTACCAACTTGCAGGGATCAATCAGGTACAGGTCAATGCCAAGATCACCATGACATTTGCCGCGGCACTCAGGTCTATCCTGCGTCAGGACCCCGATGTGGTGATGATCGGTGAAATCCGCGACAGAGAGACGGCCGAGATTGCCATACAGGCGTCTCTTACAGGGCACCTGGTTATTTCAACCCTGCACACCAACGACACAGCCACAACACCCACGCGTATCATCGACATGGGCATTGAGCCTTTCATGGTTGGCGCCTCTCTTATTGGTTGTATGGCGCAAAGGCTCATCAGAAGGGTCTGTCCTGTTTGTGCTATTCCGCGAGAATTGTCACAGACCCAGCTTGACGAGGTCGATCTCAAACCAGAGGATGTCAAAGGCAAAAAAATACTCAAGGCTGTGGGGTGTTCAGAATGCCTGGAGACAGGGTATGCCGGCCGTTCGGCGATTCACGAGATTATGCCGATTACTGATGAAATCAGGGAACTCATTATTTCAAACGCCGATGCCATCGCGATAAAAAAAATGGCCATGAGACAGGGGATGCGTACCCTGCGCGAGGCCGCGGTACTCAGGATGCTGGATGGTGTGACCACATTCGAAGAGGCGATGATGCTCACTCAAGAGGATGTCAAGCGGAGTGAGCTCGGCGGCTGACAAAAAAGACAACAGATTTTGCACTGCAGACCGCTGCCTGCCAGCTCTACAATGCAAACGCATTTGTCCCAAATTATAAAATGCCTGTTTTTGAGTACAAAGGTGTTGATATCAGTTCCAAGGCTGTCACGGGTGTGATTGATGCCGACAACGAAAAAATGGCCCGTGTCAAACTGCGCAAGCTGAGAATCTTTCCCACAAAGGTAACGATTGAGGGCAGCGGCGGATCCCTAAAAAAAATAAAACTGTTCAAGACGGTCAAAATCGAGGAAATCGCGGCAATGACGCGGCAGTTGTCGATTCTTCTCAATGCCAAGATCCCGCTGATTGATTCACTGGTTGCGGTGGGTGATCAGGTAGAAAACCCCATTATCCGCAAGGCCATCACCGACATCAAAGAAAAAGTGGCCGAGGGCTCGCGCATGGGGGATTGCATGGAGGCCTACCCCAAAATCTTTGACGCGATTTACATCCACATGGTCAAGGCCGGGGAGGCCTCGGGCGCACTGGATGTGGTTTTGGACAGGATTGCAGGCTTTAAAGAGGCGGCGGCAGACCTCAAAGGCAAGGTCAAGAGCGCCATGACATACCCTGTGATCATGGTCCTTATTGCGGTCGGCATGCTCGGTTATCTTTTTACCAGTGTTGTCCCCAAAATAGCCGCTGTGATCGAAAAACAAAACGCGGCACTCCCGCTGCCCACGCAAATCGTCCTTTCTATCACTCACATTATCGAGGACTACTGGTTTGGTGTTATTATTGTTGCGGTGATCCTGTTTTTTTCGTTCGGTGCGTGGCAAAGATCTGCAAAGGGCAGGGCCAAACTTGATGAGCTTGCCCTTAAGCTCCCCGTCTTCGGAATCCTCAACAAAAAGATTGCGGTGTCTCGATTTGCCCGGACCTTAAGCACGCTCTTAAGCAGCGGTGTGCAATTGCTGCCGGGATTAAAAATTGTTAAAAATGTCATGGACAATGTGGTCCTTGCCAAAATCATCGATGATGTTGTCAACAATGTAAAGGAAGGTGAGTCTTTGGCCGAGCCCTTAAAAAGATCCGGTCAGTTCCCTTCGCTTTTCCTGCACATGATCAGTGTCGGAGAAAAAACAGGGCAGCTCGAAGACATGCTTGTGCGCGTTGCAGATAATTACGACAAAGAGGTCGATAACTATGTCAACAGCATGACATCATTACTGACACCCGTCATGCTGGTCTTTATGGGCGGGGCCGTTGGTTTTATTGTCTTTGCTGTCCTGATGCCGATTTTACAGATGACGCAGACACAATGATTTTGTGGATTTTGTGGCGTGTCGCACTTTTTTTTAAAACGAACAAGGCCTCATGACAAACAAGGGCATGAGATTTTTCGTGCTTGTTTGACACAGAGGATGATGTTATGAACCCGACAGAAATCAAGTTACCAACTTGACTTTGATGCCCGAAGGAAAGGCCCTTGGGGTATGCCCCGAAGGAAATCCCCTTGGGGGACGCGGTTGAGTTCCTTCGTCATGCGAGGAATGCACCCGCGCTCTGTCAACTTTAAAACTTCTAGACACAAAAAAAACAAAGACCCATTGAGGAGAGAGACCATGTTTAAATTTATCAAAAGACTTAAAAACGAAAAAGGGATGTCGCTGATCGAGATCATGATTGTGCTTGGCATTATTGCTGCGGCTTCTGCGGCGATCTTCAGCAGTGTTTTTACGGGTGCCGACAAGGCAAAATCAAAACAGGCAGAGGCCGAGATCAACAAACTCGCCGGTTTTGTCAAGGTGCACAAACAAGATACCGGCAAGTATCCCACAACGGATGAAGGTTTTCAGGCGCTTGTCGATGCAGGTTTTATCGAAGAACTTCCACTCGATCCCTGGAAAACGGCCTACACGTACGAATCCCCCGGCAGCAACGGTCAAAAGTTCACCATATGCTCCGCAGGTCCCAACGAAGAATCAGAGGACGACAACATCTGCAATTTTAAAAAGGCAGAATAACAGCAGACTCACCCCCCAGTGTTCAGCCATCAGCATTCGGATCCCAGCCTGTGGGGGGGGATGGTTTTTGGTGGTTCGTGGTTCGTAATTGGGGGGGCACAAGGCTGGGGGCTGATGAAAACACATATCAAAACACAGGGTGGCTTTTCTCTGATAGAAATCATCATTGTCCTTGGTATTATTGCTGTCGTCATGGCCCTGGGCGCAGACATGATCGGGACTCCCACCAATCACATGCGGGATGTGTCCTCCAATATCGTCAAGGTGGTGAGGTATGTGTACAACCAGGCGGCCCTTAATAACCAGTACTATCGTGTGGTGTTTAATATCACCGAAAAAAAATACCATGTCGAGTATTCCGAGACACCCTTCTATGTAATCTGGGACAACGACGAGGTCGAGGCGATCAGGATCAATAACGAAGAAAAAAACAAGACGGGCAGTGACGATGGGGGAGAGGCCCCGCAGGCTGCCAGCGTGGGTTCCTTTGTCGAATACGAAGACGAACTGCTTAAAATTTTTGAACTGCCAGCCAACATAAAGTTTTCCGACATTTACGTTGAGCATCAGGAGAAAGAGCTCGAAGAGGGCAAGGCCTATATCTATTTTTTTCCAAAGGGACGGGCCGAGTTTGCGGTGATCCATCTTGCCGAAGAAGGGGACGAAGAAAATATCATGACCCTTGTTGTCAACCCCCTGACCGCGGCAGTGACTATCTTGACAGAATACCGCACTTACGAATCCTTGATAAACGACATGGGTAGTATATGAAATTGATGTATATGAATTTAATAATCAACCGAGCGCGGGTGCGTTTCTGGCAAAGCAGGGGAACTAAGCCGCGTCCCCCAAGGGGATTTCCTTCGGGGCATCACAGTCAAGTGAGTCATTTGATGTCTGGGAATTTCAAAGTTGACAGAGCGCGGGTGCATACCTCGCATGACGAGGAAATTCAACCGCGTCAAAGTCAAGTTGGTAACTTGATAAAAAACAATTTTGGCTTTTCCTTGATCGAAATCCTGATTGCCGTGGGTATTCTTGCCGGGGCCATAGCGGCTGTCATGCCTGTGGTCAGCATGTCCTCGCTCCTCAGTGTCGAGGACGAAAAACTATTACAGGCAGTGACACTGGCCAACAACAAGATGGCAGATATCGAAAAAGAGATCCTCAACGATATGGAGCGCGGCAAGTTTCCCGACGAGATGAGCGAGAGCGGCAGTTTTGAACAGCCCTTCGATGATTATTCGTGGGAATACACAGTCAAAAAAGTGGAGATCCCCATATCGGAAGTGAGTGGTGCTGCCGGCGGAGAAGGTGGGGAGGGTGCGGATACAACCGCCGCTTATGCCAATGTGATGCAGGTTGTTTCAAAGGAGATGTCCAAGGCAGTCCGGGAGATCAGTCTGGTTGTGAGTTGGCAGGATGCCAAAGAAAGTGACAAGCCGCTGACATTTTCACTCACAACTCATATGGTGAACATCAAGTGAAAGGGGATGGCAGGGCTCAAACGAACAAGCAGACAGGAGATGCGGAATTTAACAAGTGCGCTTCGACTGCAAATGTAGAATGAACATCACACGAAACCAGAAAGGCTTCACTCTTCTCGAAATCATCATTGCGATCGGCATCCTTGCCGGTATGACGCTGATCATCAGCGAGACCATCGAAGGCGTCATGCTGACCCGCAAACGCACAGAAAGAAAAAACGAAACACGTCACGCCGTCTCTATTGCGCTTGCCAAGATGATGGATGACTTAAGAACGGCATTTCAGGCGCATCAAAAATTTACCGGCAACGCCGATTATTATCTGACCGGTTTTGTCGGAGATACTTCTTCAATGAACTTTTCCACCATGGGCAACGTGCATTATGTAAAGAATCACAAGGACACCGATCAGGTTCAGGTTGGGTATTCACTTGAGGGCAATACACGGGGGAGTTTTGATCTGGTCAGAAGACAGACAGATCACCTGACAGACAAACTTGATTCGGGTGGAAAAAGTTTCGTTCTGTTACCCAATGTCAGAGAATTCAATCTCGAATATTACGATTCAAACAAGGAATCATGGGAAGGGCAGTGGGACACAGAGTCCGTGTCTTCCGCGGGGCGCCTGCCGCAGGTGGTGAAAATTAACATGGTTGTGCTGGGAGAACCCACCAACGCAGACGAAGACGAATTTAAAGAATACACATACGAATTATGGGCGCCGATTGAAATGTACGCCAACAAAATAAATTTTTAGCCGGGAGTCTGTCGGGTAAGGCCCTGTTTCGGACTCCTGGTATTGGATGTTAAAACGCTTAAAAAATCAAAGGGGCATTGCTCTCATTCTGGTGATGTCCTTTATTCTTTTTTTAACGATCATCGTCTTTGATTTCTGGAATGACGCGCAGATGGGGCATCAGCTTGCGTCAAACTACAGGGCAAGGATGCAGGCCTATTATCTCGCAAAGTCGGCCGTCAATTTTTCAAAGCTTCTGCTGTACTTTAACAAAAAACTCGAGAGCATGATGGCCCAGCACAAGGTGAAGGCGGGTGATGTCGGGTTCGAGCCACTTTACAAACAGATACCGGTAAACAGCGGGGCGATCAGGGCTCTGCTTGCGGCCCCTTCTTCGAGCAGTTCTGCCGAGGCCCCGCCGGAGGCGGATGAGGGCGAGGCGGAGGAGGGTGGAGAAAAAAAATCCCTGATGGAAGAGGCCAATTCGGGTGTGGGTCTCCTGCAAAAGGGCGATGTGGAGACATTTTTGTCCTTTGAGGGTGATTTTGATGCGGAGATTTCAGAGGAGCAGTCAAAGTATTCGTTAAATGCCGTTTCCAAGATGGTTTCGACGTCGGCAAGTTATGACCTTCATAAAAAAATACTTCTTTCCATGCTCATGCAGCCGCAGTTTAAAGTATTCTTCGAAAATCAGGAATACGACGCCATTTTGCTTGTTCATGCGCTTGCCGATTTTGTCGACAACAACACCAACATCAACGAATTTGACAAGGTCGAAAGGGGCAGCGAGGATTCTGTTTACGGCAGTGTTGAATACAGGATCAAAGATGCGCCCTATCTCTCTGTTTCGGAACTCAGGCTTGTCGCAGGCATGAGTGACGATATCCTGGAACTTCTGCGTCCGATGGTGACGGTTTACCACCCCAGCGATAAAATCAATATCTGTCTCGCAGAACAAAGTGTTGTGGATGCGTTGATTGTGCATTTTACACATGTGTCTGAGTGCACAACACCGATTGACCTCGAAGAGGAAAAGGACAAGGAGGACCTTGCCAAACTAAGGGACGAGATGCTGTCATTCTGTCCCGACTCAAGCGGTGTGGCCTCGGCCTTTAATTCGGCACTGGGGATTCAAAGCACCACCAACCAGACGGAGGAGGGCGGCACAGGTTGCAAGATTGAGTTTAAAGACCTCATCACCGATGGCAACGATATCTTCAGGATCAAGTCCACAGGTTCTGTCAAAGGAGTCACCACAACCGTGACGGTGGTGATTGATACAAGCCCTGGCAATGTCAAGGACTGGAACATTCTCTATTATCAGGTGGATTAAAAGGGAGAAATCACTGTCCAGTCGATTATTTTCCTTTATGTTTTTTTAATAATATTATAGAGTTACTCCGAGATGTCCCAGACAATTCTTGGCATAGATCTAGGCACAAGCACGGTGAAGGCGCTTCTCATTGAAAGGCGCATGCAGGAGCTTGTGGTCCTTCAGTTTGTTCAGGAGCCCGTTAATCTGCAGTCCCGTCTCTCGCACGAAGAGCAGGTTGTGGCGATTCTCGAAAAAATATTTTCCAACAACATCCTTGCGGCGGACGTGATCTGCATGAGTCTTCCGGGGCATCTGCTCTCGTCACGCATCATCACCCTGCCCTTTACCAACGCAAAAAAGATCAGCCAGCTCATTGATTTTGAACTTGAGTCCCACATTCCTTTTCCTATCGAAGAAATTTTTAGTGACTATCATGTGCTGGGTACTTCCGGCAACGAGTCACAGGTGCTGTGCACTTACACGCAAGATGCGAGCTTAAAAAAATACATCGAGGGATTTTCCAAGGCAGGTATCGAGGCCAAGTATTTTGGCGCCTCGATCACCGATCTTGCCGGTATTGCCCACGTGGCCATGGTCCCGCCCGAAGGATTCTACATCATTTGCGATATCGGAAATTCAGGCACCAATCTGGTCATCATGGAAGGCAAGGAACTCAAATACGTCCGCGCCATAGGCATTGGCGGCTATCACTTTACCAGAGCTATTCAGCGGGCGTTTAATCTCAATCAGGAAAAGGCTGAATCCCTCAAACTATCCCGTGGCAAATTGTACGTGCGTGCCCAGGACTCGGACCAGATTTCACGCATACTCAACAAGGTGGCGCTGGAGCTTGCCTCGGCGATCAAACAGACCATCTGGGCCTTTGGACATCATCACAAGGGGGCCAACATCATGGCCCTTTATTGCTGCGGGGGTGGGTCAAAACTGGTCGGGATCCTGGATTTTTTAAGTTTTCATTTACGATTCAATGTCTTTGAACTCGAGGTGCTCAATTTTGTGACCCACCAGTTTGAAGACCCCGATGAAATCAATCCCATCATCCCGCAGGTCCTTGCAACCGCGACAAGGCCCATACACTCAAACAGGGTGCCGCGCATCAACTTTAGAAAAGGTCCTTATGCCTTCAAGCAGGACCTGCAGATGCTGACGAGTGAACTCAAATCCATTGGAGTGCTTTTGCTGGTGATATTATTTCTGGGCGTGGGATACTACATTTATGCTGATCACCATTATGCCAACAAGAAGGCCGCCATTGATAAACAGGTGGAGCTGGTGATCAAGGATTACAAA
>JADGCS010000084.1:8851-20805 GCA_015228875.1 Deltaproteobacteria bacterium
GGGCAGGGCAAAAAGTCTCTGAAACAATATCTCAAGCAGGCAAAGGCCAAACTCAAGGAGCTCAAAACTTTTACACCCGCCATGGCAAGTGGCAGGGAAAATGTGGTCGATGTCATATACGCGATATCCAAAAACCTGCCGCCAAAATCAGCGGTCAATTTCGAGGTAAGAAAACTCAACTTTAAAGATGATTTTATCAGCCTTGATGCCTCCACCAACGACCCCTTAAGCGTTGATAAAATTGTGGCGGCACTTGAGGACTCCGAAAGATTCAGCAATGTGCAGAGGCCCGATACCAAACCAATGGCGGGCGGCATCTGGTATTTTACTCTCAAACTTGATCTTGAAGAAAAAGACAAAGAAGAAGAGGCCGCCCCGTGATGGCGGACAGGTGACTGGATGTACAGGAATTTCAAAATTGATTGAGCGCGGGTGCGTTTCTTGCATAATGAAGGAATTCAATCGCGTAAAAATCAAGTTTGTAACTTGCTATGAACTTTTTAGACAAACTGGGTATTGGCGACAAACTCAATTTTGACGATCTGTACAACAAGTTTCTGGGACTTGAGCGCAGCCGCCAGATTGCTGTTGGTGTGGGGCTCGTGATTTTGCTGCTGGTTGTCCTGTCTTTGCCGGTATTATTTGTAACCGCCAAACTTGATGAAACACGGGAGGATTACAGCAAATATATCAAAAAGGCATCCGAGTTTTACGGGATTCTAAACGAATACAAAAAACTCAACGAAGAGTTTAACACCATCAAAACAAAAACAGCGCAGCTTGGCAAAGACCCGCTGACCGCGATACTCTATAAGGCGGCAGAAGAGGTGGATATCAAAAAAAGTGCACTGACAGTGACAACAGAAAAAGAAATAAAAAACGATCTTTTCACCGAGATGCCAAAGAAAATAAAGATCAACAATGTTCGATTTGACCAGGCTGTACAGGTTCTCGATAAACTGGTGCGCTACGAAGAAATGCCGATCACCATCAAACAGCTGGATATCGAGGTAACGCCAAATAACAAATTGATCATGAAAACGATGAATTTTACCGCCTCAGTCATCAGGCCAAACATGTGAGTGTTGAGAGGGGTGTTTTTTTTGATGGAACGAGACACAGAAATAACAGCTATTCAATTGATTTTCAAGGAGTGACGTGAACAGGACAGCACAGGTCATATTAAATCTTATCGTGGGGCTGGTGTCTTTTGTTTTCTTTATTGTGTATCTGTTTCCTCTGGATGCGATGATCGGGCATTATCTTGCAGAGATCGAAGAGCAGACAAAGGGAAAACAAAATCTAAAAATCGAAGTGGCCAGTATAGATGCCAGCCTTATTTTTGATACCGTCTTTCAGGAGTTCAGGCTTTATCAAAACAACGAAGAGGTGTTTTACGCACCCAAAGTCAGCGCCGGTATTTCGCTGATGCCCCTGATCTCCGGTTCTCTTAATTTGGGATTTCTTGCGGAGTACCGCAGCGGTTCTGTTGCGGGAAAGGTGAGGCTCGCGGAGGATTCGGTGGTGGATCTCGACATCAAGAAGGTTTCTTTTAAGGAGATCACCTATCTTACACGTTATCTGGAAGAAAAAAAAATGCCGTCTCTTTCCGGTACAATTAATGGCAGTGTTTATTTTTCATGGAGCAGTGATCTTGTGAGCAAAGAGGCAGAGGTCAGCCTTAAAATTGCCAACACAAAAATTTCACCGTATTTTGTCAAACCGCTCAATCTGGAACTCCCCGCCCTCGAATTATCCACAGGTCAGGCGCTGGTCGAGATTGACGGCGGGCTGGACAAGGGTCAACTTAATCTGGAGAGGTTTAATATTCCCGGTCCGGATGTTGTTCTTGATGTGAGCGGCAATGCAAAACTCAACAGAAGAAATCAGGTTGTGCGTGTCAATCTGGGGGGAAAGTTTTCGCTGTCTGAAAAGCTTAACAAAATATTGCCCCTTGATGCCATGCTGACAGGCCAGAAGGCCCCGGACGGTTCTTACCCCGTCTCTGTTTCAGGCAGTCTGGCAAGCCCGCGGGTCAAGGTGGGTGAGATGGATCTTTCCGAGATGTTAAAGTTCTAACTTGGTGTCTAGGAGCCTGTCGGACAACTCCTGTTTCTCCGGAAGTTTGAACATTTGGGGATTTCCTTCGGGGCATCAAAGTCAAGTGAGTAACTTGTCAGCTTACGCGTGATAACGAGACCGCTTATGAGGGAACGCAAAGTATCCACCACAGTTTATCTGACAGAGGCTCAATATGAGAGTCTTAAAGAGCTGAGTGAAGAGACCAAAGTCCCTGTTGCCGTGTACATAAGGCAGGGTGTCGATATGGTGCTTAAGAAAAACAAAAAAGACCTGCCGGGACAAATGTTACTGCCTGAGTTTGATATCATCAAAAAATGAGGGGGGCATTGACCATCCCCCAACAACCCTGCCTCCTCATGATGCTTCTAAAAGGTGTTTAAAGTCGATGCGTCAATTTTTTGAAAAAACTCTACAGTCCTCTCAATCCGAAATCATGAGCCAGAATCTACGGACCCAAAACAAGGCCTACGGAATTTTTGACGTGCCATTTCTTGTTCGTTTAATCGAGGCCCATAAAAACATTAAATCAGCGCTTGATATTGGAACAGGTGACGGTTCTTTTGCTCTTGAAATTGCACAAAAGTTGCCAGCCGTGAATTTTTTGGCTGTTGATGTTAATGCAAATATTATTTCACAAGCAAATTCCATGGCAACGGCTCAGAATATAAAAAACATCGCCTATGCAGAATCTTTCTTTGACAGAAACTTCCCATTAAAAACCTATGATCTCATTTTTACAAAATTTACACTTCAGCACACTCACGACATCCAAACGTTCATCAACGAAGTGCATCGGCGCCTCAACCCGGGTGGTTTGTTTGCTGTGATCGAAGAGTATTGGCTGGATACAATGCTGGAGGATAAAGTTTGGCAGGGTTTTAGGCGCTTCATGCTGAAAACCTACAAGGCTTTTGGGAGCAACCCCTTCGTGCCCAGGGACTTGCCCAGCCTTTTACAAAAATCAGGTTTTGCAAATATTCAAAGCTCTCTGTCCATGAATTCACCATCCACTATTGGCATTGATCCCTTTGTTGATCTTCTTCGGATCATGCCGGATCACGTGAAAGTATTGGCCCCGGATAAATATGTATGGGAAGATTCTTTTTTAAACGAAATGGAAGTCTGGATCGAAAAATCCATCAGGACCGGCAAGATAGATCCTCCCATACCCATTGCTCATGTGACTGCTCAAAAGAGATCATCATCATCATGATGAAGATGGAACTCTATCACTGGTTATCAAAATTAATTTATGATTAACTTATAGCTGCGGCATGAGGCACGATAGATGTCAATCTGATCATGACGTGAGCACCTGGTCGGTGTGGCATAAACATAACAACAATTATCAGGTGACATGGTCTAACAAAGGAATAAAAGCATGAACTTTCAACAAATTATTTTATCTCTTCAGGATTACTGGGCAAAGAAAAAATGTCTGCTGGTACAGCCTTATGATATTGAAGTAGGTGCCGGCACCATGTCACCGCTCACATTTCTCAAGGCTTTGGGACCTGAGCCTTGGAATGTGGCTTATGTACAGCCAGCTCGACGCCCCGCTGATGGCCGGTATGGTGAAAATCCCAATCGTCTTTACCAGCATCACCAATATCAGGTTCTTTTAAAGCCATCTCCCCAAGATGTTCAAGATTTGTATTTAGACTCGTTGCGAGCTATAGACATCGATCCGCTGAAACATGACATTCGATTTGTTGAAGATGATTGGGAATCACCGACCCTTGGCGCATGGGGATTAGGATGGGAGGTATGGTGTGATGGTATGGAAATCACGCAATTTACCTATTTTCAGCAATGCGGTGGATTCGAATGCCAACCTGTTTCTGCAGAGTTGACATACGGATTGGAGAGAATAGCCATGTTTGCACAAAACATAGAAGATGTTTATCAGATAGAATGGGTAGAGGGTGTCCGTTACAACGAACTATTTCGTGCTAACGAATTTGAAATGAGTATGTACAGTTTTGAACAGGCAGACCCAGTAATGTTGTCAAACCTGTTTTCGGTATATGAAGCCGAATCAAACCGTCTTATCAAACTTTCTGCACCTTTACCAGCTTATGACTACGCCCTAAAGTGCTCACATATTTTTAACCTCCTTGATGCTCGAGGAGCTATTTCAGTGACGGAACGCGCGGGGTTTATCAAGCGCGTGCGAGATACAGCCCATCTGTGCGCAGAGGGATATCTCAAATCGCGACATAAAGCTGGCTGGCCACTGCTGAGAAACGAATGGACAGTTGGTAAACAACCCGAAGTGGTTGGTGAAAAAAAGGCATCTGACTGGTGGTTAAACTTCAATCCAGACAAATAAATAAACAAGGATTTAGACTATGAAGACCTTACTGTTTGAAATCGGAACTGAAGAACTGCCGGCCATGTTTATACCACAGGCACTTGACAACCTGAAAAAGTTTATACTGAAAGAATTAAGTGATGCGGGGTTAGCGTGCGGGGAGGCTAGGATTTTCGCCACACCACGTCGCTTGTCGATATCTCTGGATATAGACGAAGAGGGTAAAACTGTTACTGAAGATACTGTGGGTCCACCCATCCGTGTTGCGTTTGACAGCAAGGACAAACCTACCAAAGCTGCCGAGAGTTTTGCTCAAAAAGTTGGAAAAAAAATCAGCGATCTTAAAAAAATCACGACTGATAAGGGGGAGTATTTGGCGGCTCGGGTTGAGATGCCCGGTAAGCTTGCCCGTAATATTTTGCCCCAATTACTGGGCAGGGCATTTGACCTTGATTTTCCAAAATCCATGCGCTGGGGTAACGTGACATGTTCTTTTGGACGTCCGGTCAGATGGATCTGCGCGATCTATGGTAATGACGTGGTCCCTGTTTCTTATGGCGATGTTGTTAGCAGTCGCCATACAAGAGGCCATCGTTTTCTCGCTCCCGGCGAAATCGAAATTCATAGCATAGAGAAGTATGAGGGTCTGCTCGAAAAAGCTCATGTCATCCCTGACCTGCAAAAGAGAAAAATCTGGCTTGAAAAACAGGTAGACAGCCTTGCTGCCAGTGTTGGTGCTGTAAAAAGACCTGACGAACACCTCCTTGCAGAAACCACTTGCCTTGTTGAATCACCATTTCCAGTTCTGGGTAAATTTCCCGAAAGCTACCTTACACTGCCTACGGAGGTTTTGATACAGGAGATGCGAAAACATCAACGTTATTTCAATTTGATAGACAGCAAAAAAAATCTTTTACCCTATTTTATAGCTGTATCAAACACCCCTGTATCTGTGCCTGAAATATCCGTGCGGGGCTACGAACGTGTATTGAGGGCGCGTCTGGAGGATGCCCGATTTTTCTTTGACGCAGATCGCAAAAAATCTCTGGAATCAAGATTGCCAAAGCTCAAAGGAGTTGTTTTTCACAAGCACTTAGGCAACCTGTTTGAAAAATCGGAACGAATCAAAAAACTCGCATGTGTGCTGGCTGAAGTTACAAAAAATAGCAAATTGGCTGGGATTGTATCACGTGCCGCTAAACTGTCAAAAACAGATTTAGTCACTCTGATGGTTGGAGAATTTCCTGAGCTTCAGGGCGTCATGGGGCGATATTACGCCATGAATGATGGTGAGGAGCAATCGGTCGCACAAGCCATAGAAGATCATTACTATCCAAGATATGCAGATGATCAATTGCCCGAAACTACAGCCGGTGCCATTGTTGGCCTGGCTGACAGACTTGATACACTTGTATCTTTTTTTGCAATTAACGAACTGCCAACAAGCACATCAGATCCTTTTGCTATACGACGCGCTTGTCTTGGCATATTGAATATATGCACGGGGTTTAAATTTTACTTTTCATTGTCCAAAATGATTTCCGAGGCAGAACAGCAACTTGACGCAATCATTGCCAAACAAAAAAACACTGTGAGAGGAAGTTCTCTGCAATCCCAATTGATGGAATTTATACGCGGTAGAATAAAGGCATTCTGGATTAACACACATAAGGCCGATGTTGTGGAAGCTGTTCTTGCTGCTGGATTTGATGATATAACAGAAACTTATCAAAGGATAGTTGCGCTGGAAAAACTGGCATGCCGCGATGATATTAAATCGATAGGCACCGTATTTAAACGCGTGGTCAATATTGTAAAAAAACAGGACCAAGAACTCACCAAGGGCAAATATGATGTTTCTCTTTTTGTGGAAAACGCCGAAAAGAAACTTGCACAGACCATAGACACAGTGGATTCAAAAATAAAATCTTCTTTGAGAAGTGGTAATTTTGAAGAGGCCTTTGAAGTCATTGCAGATCTTGAAGCCCCGTTGGCCTGTTTTTTTGATGAAGTTATGGTGATGGTAGAAAATATAGATTTAATGAGAAATCGTGTTAAATTGCTTCATGCTGTAACTGATCTTTTTAAGCCGTTAGCAGATATTTCTAGGCTTAATTCAAAAAGCAATACTGTAGAGCAGTCCCCTTTGTAAGGCATGTATTAATTACGAGAAAAGGCGCACTTTTAAAATAATGATTTATAGAACAATTATTCTTAATTCTAAATTTAGAAAATTTTTCATGGCTGATATCATATCAGGGTTTGGAACCGGTATGAGTTTTATTGGCTGCAACTTGTTTGTCTTGAATTATGACAAGAGGAATGTTTCTGTGGGCCTGATGATGATGGTTGTATTGTTAAGCGGTTTCCTAATCAATCCAATTGCCGGTACAATCGCTGACAAGCTGAACCGTCGAAACATATTGATTATTTCAAACACTTTGCGTGCTGTTGTCTTGATACTAGTCGCTCTTTCTATTCGGCTAGAATTTTTTAAGATGTCTTTTATGTTTATTCTCGCGGCCACTTCTGGAATAGGCTGGACGGTTACCTACCCTGCGTCTAGAGGGCTGGCACAAGAAATTCTGCCTCCATCAGAATATGTAAACGGGAATTCTTTAATTGAAACAGGCACTCAAATCGGCCTTTTTTGTGCCGCAGGGGCATGCGGCATAATATATGAAACTTATGGTCTGTTTGCGATATTGCTAATTGATGCCCTTACCTTCCTTATTAGCAACATCTTTCTATTTAAAATTGATTACAATCCAGCCACTGTTTTGGATGAATCACAGTCCTATTTCAATATGTTTATTAATGGATGGGAATTCTTGAATCGGCGCCCATTGATTCTATGGTATGGTGTTTTCATGAATGTCACAGCCATAGCCATTATGTCTATTAATGTTGTTCTGCCTGGATATGTCAGCTATCACCTGAATGCAGGCCCCTTGGTATTCGGATTTTCTGATATGCTTTATGGTATAGGTGCATGCACCGCGGGCTTGGTAGTTGCTGTACTGATCCAAAAATACAGATCTACAAGACTTTTGAGTGCGTCATTTTTCACAATCTCGATATCATCGCTATTATTTCTGGTTATTAACAAGTGGATCGTCGGGCTTTATATTTCTTTTTTTTTCTTGGGTTACAGCATTTCTTCCTTGCGCATCATCATGAATACAAAGATCATGGAGTTCGTTCCCAAATCCCACATGGGCCGAAGCCAATCCGTATGGATGGCTTTTACGACACTGATGCAGATTGTTTCTGTTTATGGCATAGGAATATTGATGGATGTTATATCGGTTCGAGTAGGATTTTTGAGCCTTGCATGTATCATCTTGGTTGGCTTCACGGGATTCTTGGTCTTAACACAGATTAGTGATCTTAATCTTGAAAAGATGAAATCGTAGTTTTTTAGATTTTTATTTCAACAGGGATAGATTATGAATGTTTTGTTTTGCAAATGGAATAAAATATGTATTGAGAGGCTTCTCAGCAGTCAAGTAAATGTCTATCTCATGCTGGACGACTTTGACATTGAGCACATGCGTCCTGAAAAAACAATTATTGAGAAATGTACAAGTCTTTACCGTATCAGATCGTTTGATTCTTTAGAGGAACTATCAGCTGTTGCCGTCGACATGAATGACAGGAACATAAAAATAGATGTTATTGCCAGCTTTGCAGAGCACAGTCAGTACGGCGCTGCTTATATAGCTAAATTGTTAAACGTGGACGAGACATCTATAGATCGAGCAGTTTTGTCCAGAGACAAGCGCGCAATGAAAAGAAAAGCCACACAAGCTGGAATAGCCACCGCAAACTTTATTTCTATAGGTCAAAATAAAACTGGGTATGATCCACAGCATATATTCAATCAACTGGGGAACAAGGTTGTAGTTAAGCCGGTCAGTGGTGTGGGAGCAGTATCCACGGTAATAATAGATACGAAAGAGGGGTTAGAAAAAAAAATACTTGAAAAGGATGTAATAGAAACAATATTTTCACGCCAATATGTGATTGAGGAATACATAGATGGAGACGAATACCATGCTGATATTGTTTGGAGAAATGAGCAGGAATGGATATTTGTCATAGGCAAATATTTTGGGCCCTGCGTAGATGTTGAAAAAAATCCTGAATTAAGTGGAAGTTATTATTTACCTGAACACAGACACCAGGGTTTTTATATTGCTGTACGTGAACTTCACAAAAAGATAGCTGAAGCTTTTAAAATTGAGAGAGGTATTGTTCACTTGGAATTTTTCCAAAAAAAAAATGGTGAAATTGTATTTTCAGAAATTGGCACAAGAGTGGGCGGAGGATACATACCTGAAACAATTAAGGCATACAAAGGGATAGATCTTAGAGAAATATGGATTGAAGAATTGATTGACGGAAAGAAGGAAAACTTGGCCTTTGCAGAAAAACCTGTTTTCCCATATCTGGGCTGGACCAACATTTCCCCTACCTGCTCGGGAACCATAATAAAGATACCTCGAGAACAGCACCTCAAAGAAAATCGCCATATAGTAGCGTATAAATGGATGAGGCAGCTGGGAGAACGTGTTGAAATAGCAGGTTCATCAACATGGTGTTTGTTGCTCTTGATTGGAGCAGACAGCGAACAAGAGATGTGTGAACTGGTAAGGAAATTGCATAAAGACATTATCATTGAGGCCATTTAATATTATTGGGTGGAACGCCATATTATTAATTTATAGGGAGACGTCTTGAAAAACAAACTTACTATTAAACCGCAAAGAGTCAAGGATGCCAAACGCTATTTTGAAATATTGAGCAATCCTCATTTTAAATATTTTAATGTACAAGTGAGATCAGTTGAAGAAGAAAAAAAGTTCTTAAAACTTAATACCGAGAAGCGTCGTCAAAAAAGAGAATTTAATTTTGGCATTCATCTGAATGAAAAACTTGTTGGTGGCATTGGTGTCCGTGTAGATGGCTTTCGTTCATACATAGGTGAAATCGGTTACTTTGTAGATGAAACATATTGGGGGAAAGGCATAGCCTCAAAGGCATTGAGGCTCATTGAGAGATTTTCTTTTCAAAATCTAAAACTCAAACGCATTGAAATACTTGTCATAACAAGAAATAAGGCTAGCTTAAGAGTAGCGTTAAAATGCGGTTATCAGCAAGAGGGCATTTTGAAAAAGAAACTTGTAAATAACAAAGTTTATCATGACGCCTATTTGCTTGCAAAAACACGATAAAAAATCACTATCGTCCGGTTTAAAAAAGGTGTTTAAAGTCGATGCGTCAATTTTTTGAAAAAACTCTACAGTCCTCTCAATCCGAAATCATGAGCCAGAATCTACGGACCCAAAACAAGGCCTACGGAATTTTTGACGTGCCATTTCTTGTTCGTTTAATCGAGGCCCATAAAAACATTAAATCAGCGCTTGATATTGGAACAGGTGACGGTTCTTTTGCTCTTGAAATTGCACAAAAGTTGCCAGCCGTGAATTTTTTGGCTGTTGATGTTAATGCAAATATTATTTCACAAGCAAATTCCATGGCAACGGCTCAGAATATAAAAAACATCGCCTATGCAGAATCTTTCTTTGACAGAAACTTCCCATTAAAAACCTATGATCTCATTTTTACAAAATTTACACTTCAGCACACTCACGACATCCAAACGTTCATCAACGAAGTGCATCGGCGCCTCAACCCGGGTGGTTTGTTTGCTGTGATCGAAGAGTATTGGCTGGATACAATGCTGGAGGATAAAGTTTGGCAGGGTTTTAGGCGCTTCATGCTGAAAACCTACAAGGCTTTTGGGAGCAACCCCTTCGTGCCCAGGGACTTGCCCAGCCTTTTACAAAAATCAGGTTTTGCAAATATTCAAAGCTCTCTGTCCATGAATTCACCATCCACTATTGGCATTGATCCCTTTGTTGATCTTCTTCGGATCATGCCGGGTCACGTGAAAGTATTGGCCCCGGATAAATATGTATGGGAAGATTCTTTTTTAAACGAAATGGAAGTCTGGATCGAAAAATCCATCAGGACCGGCAAGATAGATCCTCCCATACCCATTGCTCATGTGACTGCTCAAAAGAGATCATCATCATCATGATGAAGTAGGACAAGTTCCTTCTGTCCCTGATGGTGATGCCTACGCGGTCACAAAAAATTCTGGTGCTTTGTTGCGTAAAACATTGGCCCCTGCCAAAACAGTGGGCAACAGATTTTTTTCGTCGTTGGCAAAACCTGATCATGCTACGGTCTCGCAAGATGCTGGTGGGGCGAAATTAATTTCACATGCCGTTTATTTTAGTCCCAGAATCTTTGCTTCTCTTGATGCACAGGAAATCTCCTCCCTGATTATGCATCTCCATGGCATATACGCGCAACGAGGATGTGCCCAGAGATGCTCTGGTTGTCATGCGGGGGCTTCCCCTGTTGTTACAACATCAAGCTGGATGAGGGCTGTTAACGTACTCCGCGAAATATCAAAACTGCAAGCACACGCTCACATTCCAACACAAAGTGGCACTACAACAGACTGTATTGAAACTTTTAGAGACAGTGATCCTGGACATCTGGAGTTTGCGACAGGGGAAGGAATCGGTGATTTCGTCAGCCTGATTTACGAAGCCACAGGTAAACAATCCTACAACAGGACAAAAAAACAAATTATGATTTTTTTGAGCAGTTTCTTAAAGAATATAAAATCAAAAAAGAGGGAATGCTACCGACACAGCATGATTTGGATGGAGTCAAGATGCAGATCCTCGAATTTGCAAATGGAAAACGACTATGGTTTTTTCAATGCCTGTATGGGGGCCTCTCTCGGGACTTATTAGAGGCCCTGGTTGCATACGGGGTTGATAATATTTCCTACATCGGGACAGCGGGGGCCACCACTTCCAAGTTTGACATCCACCAGACAGTCACCCCTGCCTTCTTGATAAATCCTGATGGAACCAGGGAGGATTTAAATTGGCTGACACCCGTAACTAATATTTCTGTGCGGGGTAACAGTGCGCGTGTTTCAACGCCAAATATTGAAACTAAGCGCTGGGCAAAAAATGCCATAAAAAAAGGCATTGACCTGGTTGATGTTGAGCTCGGGTATTTTTTACAGTACCCGCGTTTAAAAAATCCCAGAATAAAATTTCGCGCCGTTTTGGCAGTATCAGACGTCCTGACAGGTGAAAACCGAAAAGATATGACAGAGTGGGACTGGAGAGATTCAGATAAGCTGATGCCAGAAATCCTAAAGATTCTCTACGATACGCTGGGCATAAGTGATTCAGAGCCTCTACCTGTGAGAGCCTATCGGCATGTTCCCATAATGACGCCCTCGTCACAAACAGACTCTCATAGCGTTGTATCCCCTCTGTGACAAAAGGTCTGAAATTTTATTTTTTTAAAAAAAAATTAAACAAAAATGACGGAGGTCAATATCCCCCTATCTTGAATGCTCTTCGGCTACTCTCAGTGCGCATTACAGGCCCAAGGCTACGGCGAGACGAGGCATCCATCATTCATTCAATTTCCTGATCTGGAATTGATAAAAGGCCCT
>JADGCS010000085.1 GCA_015228875.1 Deltaproteobacteria bacterium
GAATTTCTCAGTGGACGACGTATCATGACGGTTATTAAGTTAGCGCTTATGCCCCCTAACCCCCTCCCATCAAGGGAGGGGGGGATTCTCAAATAAAAAAGCTCAGTTTATGACCGTGCGGTGTATACAAATGTTTAAAAGAAGTGAACGAGTCATCTTCAGGCCACACAGCCGTGACAAGCATGTTGTACGGATATGATAATGACAATGTGTTCAGGCTTATCCAAGCGCAAGAAGGCCTAGCGACAGAATTCTACACTGGCACGCCTGAAACATCGGGTGATGAAAAACAGGAGTATGTTGTGTGGATGGTTGTTTATGCTGAGGGAACGTCCGATGCGGGTTCAAACGCCTATCTCGATCTGCAACAAAACGGGATAGGTGCATACATTGGGGTTGATGATACGTTTGGAACCGCTGATGACTCTTTTTTCAGATGTCGTACAAGGATTACTGGCATGGCTGTTTTAGACAATAACGGCAGTGTGGTTTTAGGCGCAGGTGATTTTAGTTGGTCGTCGCACGACCGGTCCGCTCCCGATGAATCAGGAAAACATTATGAAACACCAACACAAACAGCTGGCCGCGGCAGTTATGGTGCGGGCGAGCTATCCCTGTTCAAAATGAGTCACGCACAAGAGTTTTTCGCATCATCAGAGGCCACCGAGCCCTATCAAACCAATGAAACCGAAGGCGGCAACTTCTGCCTTAGGCACGGTGGTCTTTTTCCGGAGTACGTTGATGTCACAACAGATCAGGCGGACGAGGCAGACAAGGCCATCTGCTCAGCGTACGAGACGGGTTATGCCTGGGGAGACAGCGTGTTCCCGTTTACAATCACCCCGGAGCTTGGAGAAACCCCGGACCTTGGAGCCACGTTTGAGAACATCGCGACCTTCGAGGGCAACGACACCGACATGATCAGCGCGTCTGGCTATAATTTTTAGAGTGCTGTAGTATGAGACGACTGATTAAAAGCAAACCGTTAAAATAGTGTCTTTCGGGAAATGCCCTGTTTCGCGGGGAGTGCATTTACAACCATATTTCACCAGATGTGACCACCAAAACACAACAGATCCCCATGCAGGGCTTCGTAGCCCAAATTCTACGGAAAAAAAATCAGGTTGATGTCGCTGTTTTCCAACCCAAACAAGATGAGTAACGCAGACAGTCCTGTTTATGGTGAGAAAAACACAGTCCTGTTATATCGGTCGATGGATCTTATTTGGAAACCCCTTGGTCGGGTGGTGAGATTTGTTGCTGTGGCACATCCCGTGCAAGGCCGATGTTTGTTGATGAGCACGGATCTTACAGTCAGCGCCATAGATATTATTCGTCTCTATGGTATTCGTTTTAAAATCGAAGTGTCATTTAAGAATGCGTTGCGTGTTGTTGGGGCCTATGCTTATCATTTCTGGCTGGGCGCCATGAAGCCAATCAAGCGAGGTTCGGGCAATCAATATCTGCACTGCCAAACAGAAAAATATCGCCAAGCCGTTAAACGCAAATTTGATGCCTATCAGCGACACATTCAAATTGGACTCATCGTGCAGGGAATGCTGCAATATTTGTCAGCAACCTACCCGCGACTGGTTTGGAAAAATTTTGGATCGTGGTTGCGGACAATTCGTCCTGGCATCCCGCCATCAGAGATGGTGACAGCCCAGGCCCTTAGAAACTGCTTTCCCGAATTTCTCTTGAGCAACGTAAAATCAGTTCCTCTCACGAAATTCATCCTCAAACGCGTTGACATAGGCAGGGCCGAGGGTCTACGGTTGACGGGATAGCGAAATATCGGTACTCACAAGGTGCTTATAATAAAAGAAATATCAGCATTTTTTGGATGGTCATTACTAACGCGCTATGCAGGTCTTGGATATCGACCTCCGTCATTTTTTTCTTATTTGTGAAATCTATTTATAGATTTCTTTACGATGCCCGATATCGATGACTATGACTAATAGATGTGAACGATGGATCTCGTAGATAATCCGGTAAGGGCCAACGCGATATTTACTCAAACCCTTCAACTTTCCTTTTAACGGCACTCCACGGCTGGGATCAGCGGCAATGGTATCAATGGCGCGGGCTATGCGCAGTCCTATGCTGGGCTGAGATTTCATAAGATACCCAAAGGACTTCTCGGCCTGTTTTGTCAATTCAATACGGTAAGACATGTGACAGAGCCTCAAATATTATATATTATATTTTGATTTGATGCTATTCCAGTTTACAGTCCTGCCTTTTCTGGCCTCGCGTATGCCTTTTTGTATCCTTTTAAGATTGTCCCTGTCCCCAACTTCTTCAGCGGTGTCAATAAGGCTTTCAAAGTCGACAATGGAGAGCAGGACAGCAACGGCTTGACCATGTTTTGCAATAATATAGCGGCCTAAATGTTCATCCACGTCATTGATGATACTTGGCAACTTGGGACGCAACTGCTTAAGGGTAACAAAATTATACATACAAGCTCCTTTTGGTTTGCAACCTAACTAAAGTGTACCTTAGAGTGTATACTTTGTCAAACAAAGGCTCGTTTAAAATATTTTCACATCCTGACCACGACACCCCAAAAGGTCTGGGTAACACTTTGGGCCCGAAAGAATGGCGATACATGATTTTTTTTGTAAGCAACACAACCATCTATCAAAGTTAGAAAAAAGCAATTCAGGGCCGCAGACGGGTATTCATCTTCTAAAACGGGGCACAGACGAGAGCCATGGACAAACTGGGCTGTTGCCTGAGTTGTTGGTGGGATAGGTGCCGCCAGCGGCCATTTCAACACCAATAAGATAAAGGTAGCTGACGTTGTCTATATCCTTGCCGCCGCGGATCAGGGCCTCGCCCGCTGTGTAAGTGCCAGCCGCATTAACGGACTGGATGATGATGGGATAATCGTGAGTCCCTGTCTTATCCGCAAAATAATTGACGCAGGAGGATTCATCCGCACCACAACGATGCTCACCTGGGAGCAGATTGATGCGGTATCCTGTGGTGGTCATTGTTGCGGGCAGTGCATTCCATGCGGCCTCGAGAGTTAAGAGCGGCGACGAGACACTTGTCCCGCTGTTTGAGTTGCTCCCTGTCGTGGAGACGTAGAGGTCTGTGACCGTGGGAGAGCCAATGTCATAGGGGGCTCCAGTGGAACCGTCTGGCGCTGTCGCCGTTCCTCCCGAACCTCCTGAACTTGAACTCGATGAGCTTTTTGATACGACCTGAGCCCCATCCACTCATCCACAGGGTAAATAAATTTTTTCTTAAAAGCATCAAAGACCCTTTATTTTGTTTATTTGTCTTTCAACTCACACATCACATTATGGACAAATATTCGTGCAATTCGTCCGTCTTGTCACATGGACTGTACAAGCAAAAATTGCGCCTGTTTACATGTTTTTTTTAAAAAAAATTCATAAATAATATCAATAGATTATCAAAACAAATTAGCTTTTTCTACGAAGCCCACAAAATATCATTTTGATATTTTTATCAAAACGAGAACCAAACAGGGGTGTAAACCACTCAAAAGGTCAGTCATTAAACAGTATTCACTTTTGATGCCTCTGAACCCCCCTACTTAGAGGAACTTTATCAAACCGAAACCTCATAACAACCAAATACAAGGCAAGAAAACAAAAACCTCGCCGACCATTGTGTTGTTCGTCTTAAAATAAAAACAGAAAGATCACCCATCGGTGGGTCATGTCGATCCCGGGGCAACACTCGAAAGCGAGATTAAAAGGCGCGGCCTTTTTTCATGACCTTAACATCATCATCCAAACCCCTCCTCCTCGTCGCACTCGGCGGAAACGCCCTGATCAACAGCGGCGAGGAGGGAACCGCCGAGCAACAGCTTGAAAATTTAAAAATCCCCATGAGGCAGATTGCGCGGCTCTCGGATAACTACCGCATTATTGCAAGGAATGCACCCGCGCTCTGTCGACTTTGAAATTCCTATACATAATATAAATTTATCATAATGATACATAATATAAATTTATCATAATGATCACATTCTCAGTTTGATAAGTAATTTTCCTGTTAAATAAAAATCAGAAAATTATTTCTTGGCGAACTTCAAGGCAGTACGAGAAATTTTTTTTTGGTATTTGGAATGCTTTTTGCTTCTATAAAAAATGCGGTGTGGCCAATGCCAATGGGCACCGCGTGTCTCGCGTAGATACAGACAACAGCGTCTTATAGTGTTTGCTGATGTTAAAAGGAATTTAAAGAACTCTAATGATGAATATAAAAATCATAACAAGTGTGGTCAAAGTCTTGTGCCTAGTGATTTGCATGTTTCTCCTGCCCGCGTGCAGCGGCATGGGATTCAGCCTCTCTTTCGATAAAATATTTGGCGGCCCGTCAATGGAAAACGGTGTTGATTCAGACAGGGACGATAATGACGAAGAAGAATTAACCGTCGGAGAAGCAGATGCCGGTGTGAGAAACCCATGGGATATCCCCGACGGTGTAGGGACAGGGACCGACAAGATTTGGGATATGTCTTCATGGAATGTTGCGGGCGCCATCCCCGAAGACTTTGGGGCCGGTGACAGTTTTTCTGAACAGGAGGATTTTAATACCGGTGGAAACGAGATTGCTGTGGATTCGCAGGAGATACCGATCGCGCCCCCTGCAGGCGGGGAATTTGATGGGGATGATTTCGCAGACGTAAACGATGTTATTCCCACCGATGACACGAACAAAGAAACTGTCGACGACGTGCTCGCAAATACATCGATCGGGAACGCGGGGGGAACGGGGAGTGCAGCCTCTGCCGAGAACGACCCAGCCAGGCCGGACGGAGCCGATTGGAATCTGGGCAGGGATGGTGATTTGCTGGGAATCCCGGTGACGATTGCCAAGCTTGATTCTGAAAAGGGGGAAAAGATTTTGTCATGGTCCAATGATGGCAAAAAGGCCTTTGTGCTGATCAACAGGCGCAGGGATGAACAATCCTTAAACAGTCTCACAGGCGTACGCTCTTACCTTTACAGTATTTTCAAAATCATTAAGGACGCACATGCCGAGAGTCAGGACGAACAGATCACAAACGATCCGGAAGATCTCATCACGATGCTTTGGGATACAACAAAAGTAACCGAAAATGTTGTGCCGGTTGACATCTATTCGGGTTCTCTTCAGACCCCTGCCGAGGTCGCTGATCTTGAGCCTTCGGCCTGCAATCCCGAAAACGGCACAATTTCTGTTTGGGAGCAGTTGGTCGATATGGAGCGCGAGGTTATTCTTAAACTCTGTTTTAACAACAATGGCCCCGTCAGGACATCGGCTGCGATCACGTACAATTACAGTGACGCGCGGATTCTTATCCTGTTCTCGAGCGATGCCGGGGATAATTTTTCATACGCGACTTACATGAGTGGGAGTGATCAACTGCTGGCCCTCAAGGGGGCCTCAAGTGCGGAACAGGCAAATTCCCTCTATGTGTTCGATGTTCTTACCGGCGCAAATCACATTGTTCTGGACGGTCAGTACGTGGGACAACAAGAACCCCGTGTCTCTGATGATGGTAGATATCTCATGCTTCACGCACCCGGTACGTCAATGGATTACAAATGCTATCATTGGCAGGAAGATGCCATGGCATACGTTTCCCAACCCTATCAAAGACTCATAAACCTGCCCGCAGAGGTGCCTGTTGCCAGTTTGATGATGGCATGGCCGCAACCTTCGGCCCTTGGCGGTTCTTTTAGCGGAGATGGTCTCAAATACCTGTTCAGGGGTGGAAACAATTTTTACACGATCGACTGCAAATCACTGGAGGTCAGATACTTATTTAACGACACGAACACGCTTAATGTACGATATTTTGTTTCCGGGGTTGATGGTAAATTTCTCTGGGCAACTCTGTTAACACTTAACTGGAATATGAGTCACGTGACCATGACTGACATGACCACGCTCATCAAGAGGGATTTTGACTGGAGCGCCTCTGACTATTATGTTTTTATATCATCACATGATCTTTTGATTGCCGATAAAAAGCGTTTCAAATTGTATTATCTGGATCTTGCGAATCTCGACCTTCTCGTTGTTAACAATTTTGAAAAGCTTCTGGTTGCTTCTAAACAGGTTGACGACAGCGCGTCCCCCATCAAGATTTCCACTGCCCTACAGAACACCACCTTTAATTTTGCTGGTGCAAAACCAAGTGCCACCATTGGTCCCATCTCGTATGCAGCGAGCAACAAGGGAAGGTATTTCTTTGTTAATCAAAATGGCACAGATTATCTGGCCCAGATTACGACTGTAGGAGGCACGCCCCTCATTTTTATCCAGGAGTTTGGATCGGAGGAAGATGGCAAGATCGTCAACGGCAAGCCCGTGAGTTGTTTTTTTCAAGCTTTAGAAAACAGCAGTCAATTTCCAAGTATAAAAAATGGTCGATTTGCGTTTTACAATTGTCCATTAAATCGTGATGGCGTTGGCAATTTTAACAAATACCTGTATGATACAGAAAAAAATGCCTTGTATAATATGAGTGATATGATCAAGGAATGTGGATTTCAGGATTATCTCAACTTTTTTAATGACATAAGGGTGCTTGATCCCTCACTGGACAATACAAGTCTGTCCATGGCGATTTACTTTTTGTATGATAATTACACAAAGCGTTATCTCAATATCATCAAAACAAATCTTGTGACAGGTGTGTGTGACGAAGGGATGCTGGAGTAAAAAAAAAGCAGGTGCCGGCTTTGGGAAATGGTGTCAGGACTGTATGTAGAATGAGACTTCACCTGAGAATACTTTTTGTAGCATGCACAGGTCTCATAGAGATTGCCACGAAGCGTCCGCTCCTCGCAATGACGTAGTGCCTTTAATAAAACCCCCGCCGTCTCAAGGTAGTGTCTGTGATCCGGTGTCGTTATGCCATACTCACCCTGTTCGACAGAGACCGCGTCCAGTGGGTCATCAAATCTGTGGTGGATTTGTCTTAAAGGAGTCGGCGTGTTTTGACTATCTCCGTCTTGCAGTCCTCAAAATTTTTTGAGCGTAACTAAAAAATTATCATAATGACAAACTTCTCATAATGATAGACCCTTCACACATCAGCTCTCCGTAAAAAAAAAACAACACACTGAAATCACTACATTAATTCAAATGCCGGAGGCATGTTTTTGGTACGCTAATTGCAGAATAAGAAGTGGGCGGTTTGATGTAGCAATATTGTTAAATATGAAATGGTTGGGTTGATTAACACCGATATGACAGGATCAGACAAAGACACTTGTATGGGTACAATAGATCAAACACAACACAAGGGGATCAAAATGAAAAAAACATCGTGTCAGTTTTTTGCAGGTGTCATCATCCTTTTAGCCTTGGTTCTTTCCGGTTGTAGTAATGGGCTGTGGATGTTCAAGGACGATCAATCAGCTACCGACAGTCTCGACGAAGACAGTCAGTCAGAAACATCAGAGATCAGCGCGGACGAGTCAGAGACAGAACTTGATGATCCCTCAAATGGTGTCGAAACTTCTTCTCAGGATGACACCATCTCGGTCGCTCAAGGGGATGCAACAAGTCCGTCTGTCGGTTCCGTCGCAGAGAACAATGAAGACATTCCTGCCCTCATGACAAGCCCTAAGGCCGTAAAAGGGTATCTGCAAAAGGGCCCCTTCATGGCCAATGCATCAGTCATTATCTCCGAACTCAATGAAAAACTCGAGGCCACAGACCATGTGTACCTCTTTACCGTCGAAGATGATCTGGGATATTTTGAAACCAGTAAAATTGTCTCAGCCCCATTTATTGAGATCGTAGGTGAGGGGATTTACTTCAACGAAGTCAGCGGCAGATTTTCTGACTCTAATGCGACCCTGCGTGCCCTTGTCGAAGTTAAAGATAACATGAACATGATGGTGAATGTCTTGACCACACTCAGCACTTACAGACTTAAATACCTCTTTAACAATCCTGCAGAGGTGACTGTGGACACTGAAGGGAGTTTATTTGCCAATGCCAAAAAACAGACGGAGATCGAAGTGTTAAAAAATGTCTTTGGTGTTAAGGACCTTGATATCACACACTTTGACAAAATGGATCTGTTTGCCGAGGGAAAAAGCCATGGCATTCTTCTGGCCGCTTCGGCAGTCCTGCAGGGTTCTGATACCGCTTCAAGCCTAACAGCCCTGCTTAACCAGATTGCGATTGATATGTCGGATGGAAAACTGGATTCGGTGGCGACAAAAAATAAGATCACGGCCAATCAAAAAAAGATCCTGCCTGCCCAGATAAGGGAGAACCTATTAAAGAAATATGAAAAGGTTATGGGAAAGTCTTTCTCAATCACTGAGTTCGAAGATTTTCTGGACAGCGATGGGGACGGCGATGTCAACAAAAACGATCTCAAGGCACCCACTGTTAAAAAGGTCTTTCCTCTGGATAACAGTCTTGATGTCGCGTTGAATACGACCATTCAGGTAACCTTTAGTGAACCTCTGGATAATGAGAGTCTTGATCAAGACAGTTTTATGCTGAGCATCGAAGGTGATGCTGTCAGCGGGAGTCTCTCATACGATCCCGAGTCACAAACCGCGACCTTTAAGCCCAATGACAATCTGGAGATTAACAAAACATACATTGCCACCCTCAGTGAAGACATCCGGGATATGGCCGGTAATGCCTTAAATCCCTACAACTTCAGTTTTTTAACCGCTGATACGATCGCCCCTGTGGTGAAACAAACCTCTCCACTTGCCAACACAGCCGGCGTTGAAGTCAATGCTCAAATTATTGCGACCTTTGATGATCTGATGACAGAAAATACCCTGGACCAGGAAACATTTGTTTTAACAAAGGATGGTGTGGTCATCAAAAGCGATGTCAGTTACGATGCAATAACCAGACAGGCTGTACTCACACCAGTCAAAACACTCGACATGAATTCTGAATACAGGGCGACCCTCGGTACAAATGTCACCGATGCCTCCGGAAACCCTATGGCCCAGGAGTATTCATGGAGTTTTAAGACGATTGACTTGGTTCCAGAGAGGCAAAGGGTGATTGGCCTGTACAGCTATATGAATACCGATATGGGTGATTTTGATGGTGACGGGATTACTGAGATCATGACCGGAGATCCAACGGCAAGGAACCCGTCCGTTGATTCACAAGGCATCACGGGCAGAGGGGGTGTTGGTATCAGCTATAATGCCACCATGCAACAGTGCGATGATCATTATGATTACGATGCATTTAACAGCCGCGAATGTCAGGACCTGTTTACTCAGTGTCTCTCCGAAGAACCGGATTGCGTCGAAATTGCTCCCGAAGAAGAGGAATGTGTTTTCAAAACAGAAGAAGAATGCATGGCCCTTTTACCCGAACAGTGCCAGCCGCAAAAGCAGACAGAATGCCGTGAGATTTCTAAAACCCAGACTCAATACGGGGCTGAACAAAATAGTTATTTTGGAATGAAAGTCGCTGTGGTGGGGGATGTCAACAACGATGGTGCTTCTGATTATGTTGTGCTGTCGGGCAGTGGATGGCTTCAACTTTTTTCGGGTCTTGACAATGCGTTAATCAAATCAATCAATAATGCCCAGAATCATTTCTATGAAAGCAAAAAATTCAGTGTGGTAAATACAATCGGAGATATTGATCAAGATGGCGTGAAGGATTTGATGGCAGATTTTGGGAGTGTCCCAACTGTGGGGAGTTCTCAAACATTACTGCTCTTTTCAGGAAAAAACCTGGCATTGATCGGCAAAATTGTTAACACACTCGGATCATACAGCAGCATAGGCTCTGGCGGTGATCTCGATCATGACGGGCATGATGATTTTTATATTGCCAATTCGCGCGGGGAACAGGACAGTGAGGGCGCTGTGCATGTCTATTCAGGAAAAACAAAAACCATACTCTACAAGATTAACGGGAATAGCCGTAAAAAGAATATGGGGCTTCAGGTGATAGCCTTCAAAGAAAAATCAACAGACACAGAAAGCTCCCTTCTTGTCTTGAGTCGCTTGGATCACAAGAAACAACAGGGTTTCAAAACAGCGGTTTTAACTCAATACATTGGCGCTCAGGGAGTTGTCGGCTGGGAAGACGTCATTGAATCTGAAGTGCCTGTAACAGAACCGCAAAACGGTCACGGATTTGGTTTTCCTGTTAAAGTCTTTGATGTCGGCGACGTTAACCTGGATGAATATAATGATTTGGTCATCAGCAAACCTTATTGGGCAAGTGGTCGGACCACCAACATTGGAATGATCTCGGTGATCAGCGGAAAAGACAAATCGCGTCTTTACGATGTCATTGGTGATCAACAGTCGGGCATGTTTGGTGTCGGGGCCTTGGGAGGTTTTGATTGGAATAATGACGGGCTCATGGACTTTGCCGTCATGGATCATAATCATGTGTACATCTACGTATCGCGGTAAAGGTGTAAAATAAATTTATGTCTAGGAATTTAAAAGTCAATTGAGCGCGGGTGCATTATTTGCAAAACAAAAGAATTCAGCCGCGTCATAGTCAAGTTAGTAACTTGTTACTCATGAGGTGTTTATGAAGAGATACTTCATCATCATCATCGCTTCATTAATATTTTCTGCATTCAATAGCTGTTCCAGCGGTGTGACAATCGCCGTCCCCGGCGCAGGCATCGCTCCCAACTCAAACGCCCCCAGTGTTGACAATTCGGCTGTGAGCGAAAGCGGTTCGGAATCAATCGGAGAAACAACACCAGCTGTAAATGATTCTTCATCGGGGATAGAGTCGGTAAACAATACCGAACCGGGGGTCAACGCAGAGATCCCGGGTACCAATAATGCAAGTAGCGACACCCTGCTCTTTATCCCACCGACAATCGCCAAAGCAATCAACGGTGGCATACAGAAAGGCCCCTTTATTAAAGGCTCAACAGTACATGTGCAGGAGCTTAACGCAAATTTTGACCCCATCGGGACCTTCTTCTCGCTCTACACCCACGATGATCTGGGAAATTTCAGACTCAGCGACACAATAACTCATGACTACATCGAGGTGATCAGTCAGGGATACTACTTCAATGAAATTACCAATAGCATTTCCCCTTCAAACTTAACCCTGAGGGTGATTTCGGATATCAGCGAAAATCGTAGGGTGATGGTCAACTCCCTGACAACGTTGGACAGGGAGAGAATTGAGCATCTGATCAATCATCCCGGTGAACTCACGGTCAACAGCGAGAGCACGGTCTTTAAAAATGCCCGTAAGCAGGCCGAGGATGAAATCTTGAAGGATGTCTTTAATATTTACGAGACCGAACTGATGACGTTTGATCAGATGGACATCAGCTCTGCCGGAAAGAGCAATGCCATCTTACTTGCGGTATCACTGATCCTGCAGGGTGATAATTCAGTCGGTGAACTCTCGGAACTGATCAGCATGATCAGCACTGATATTGAAAAAGACGGCACCCTGGACAACGAAGAGGCAAGAGAGGAACTGACCAAAAATGCAACGTGTCTCAACCCCACATCCATCAGGGAAAATCTGGAGAAGAGGTATAAGTTTTTGAGCGCAAACGATGCGGTCGTCCCCTGGTTTGAGGCCTACATAGACAGCGATGGTGATGGGCAGATTAATTTGTATGATCAACAGCCGCCCACAGTCATTGCCGTGTTACCAGAAGCAGAAGACAATCAGGTATCCATACTCACACCTGTCAAAGTAACCTTTTCGGAGCACGTTGATGCCGGTTTGATAACCAACAGGACTTTCACCCTAAAGGATGAAGATCACAACCCGATAGAGGGGGGTGTTTCTTACGACTGCAGAACGAAGACAGCTGTTTTTTTGCCAAGACGTCCTTTAGAGGTCGAGATGACATATACAGCTGTGGTGAGTGCGGATATCAGCGATGGGGCAGGACTGACGATGGAAGACGATTACGAGTGGGAGTTTACAACTCTGGGCGAGGTCTGTGACGGTATTGATAACGATAACGATAACGATACCGATGAGGATCTGGTACGGGGTGTGACCTGCGGTGTGGGGCAGTGTGCCGGCACGACAGGGACCGAGACCTGCGAGGACGGTGAATGGGTCGATAATACTTGCAATGCCGCAAACGGTGCCACGAGCGAGGTCTGTGACAACGCCGATAATGACTGCGATGGAAAAACTGATGAGGACTTAGTCAGGGAGACGACGTGCGGTGAAGGTGTCTGTGCGATCAACAAAGGCAGTGAGCAGTGTACTTTTGGTGTCTGGATTGGCGATACCTGTCGCGCCCTTGAGGGCGCCACAACCGAGGTCTGCGATTACGCAGACAACGACTGTGATGGTCTTGTGGACGAGGCAGAGGGTAACAATGCAAGCTACAGTCAGCACACATTGATGTACTTTAACAGGGATGGAGACGGATATGGAGATAGTAATTATCGACTGTATATGTGCCGCAACTATGAGGACCGTTTTTATGCTGATCACGCTTATTATAAGCAGCAAGGCGCTTACCACCAGCTTAGGTTAGACCAGTTTCCAAGACGAATTGATTATTTCACAGCAACTCAAGGCGGGGATTGCAGGGATCATAATGCCAATTTTGAACTGGATACTGGCAACGAAAACACCATATATCCGGGGGCAGTAGAAAAATGCTTGGATTTTACCGATCAGGACTGTGATGGTAAAGATGGCCTACTTGACCACGATGACGACTGCAACCCATAGTTAAAAATAACGCGTGGCGTTTCACCTTCATTGAAACACCTTGCATCTGCATTGATCAGACATTGCAGGGGGTGTCGTTATCGCTTAGTACCTCGATTCATAAATATGGCAACATATTTATTCACTCGGCACTCAGTACTGAGTGAGCAAAAATTTAATTCAATGGTAATCAAATTACGTTACCGTATTTGCGAATCGAAATACTTAACGACCTTTAATAAAACCCCCGCCCCTCCTCGGCCATGCGGATAAGCAGGGCCGGCGCCTTAAAGCGGTTGCCGTATTTTTTTTGGAGTGCGGTGCAACCCTCTACAAATGTTTTAACCCCCACAAGGTCCACAAACGAGCAGACCCCACCACTCCACGGGGCAAAGCCCCAACCGAAGATCGAGCCGATATCGGCCTCGGCGGGGTTTGTGACCACGTTTTCCGCGAGGCATTTGATGGCCTCGATGGCCTGTATGTATAAAATCCTTTTTTTGAGATCGTTGATATCAGGCTGAACCTTGGCAATGGGATACACCTCGGTTAATCGAGGCCAAAGGTATTTTTTACCACCTTCGGGGTAATCGTAAAAACCGGCCTTTGATTTTTTACCAAGGCGCTTAAACTCTTCTACAAATCTGGTGACCACGGCAAACGCCGGGTGTGTGGCAAAATGCCCTTCGGGAACAGCGCCTTTAAGGTCCGCGATGTTTTGTTTTTGTATGTGATACAGAAGATCAAGGCTCACCTCATCGGAGAGTGCCAATGGCCCCACGGGCATACCGGCCGCCCTGCCAGCATTTTCGATGGTTGCCGGGTGAACACCCTCCATGAGAAGAGAGATCCCCTCTGCGACATAAGTAACAAACGTGCGCGAGGTGTAAAAACCACGCGCGTCGTTAACCACGATGGGCGTCTTTTTAATGAGCTGCATGTAATCGATACTCTTTGCAAGTGTCTCGTCGCTCGTTTCTTTGCCGCGAATAATCTCGATGAGCGGCATTTTATCGACAGGTGAAAAAAAGTGCAGACCTATAAAATTTTTCGGGCGCGCACTTGCCTTTGCAAGCCCCGTGATGGGCAGCGAGGATGTATTGCTCCCAAACACGGCCGTCTCGGTAATCTGCGCCTCGACCTCTTTTGTGACCCGTGCCTTGAGGTCACGGTCTTCAAAGACGGCCTCGACGATGATGTCGCAACCCTTGAGGTCTTTGGCCTCTGTGGTGGTTTTAATTTTTGCGAGGAAATTATTTTTTGCCTCCGCAGTCATGCGACCTTTACCAACCTGTTTATCAAGAAGTGCTGTGCTGTATGACTTTCCCTTCTCGGCGGCCTCGAGAGTGACATCCTTGAGCACCACATCGATCCCCGCCTTGGCCGTCACATAGGCAATACCGGCGCCCATCATCCCGGCACCCAGAATCCCCACCTTTTTAACCTCGTGTTTCGGAATATCTCTCGGCCTTGCCTTGCCAGAATTGGCTGAGTTTAAGTTAAAGAAAAATGTCCTGATCATGCTCTTTGCCACCTGATCTTTTGCAAGGCTTGCAAAATAACGCGCCTCGATTTTTAAACTGGTCTCAAAATCGACAAGCCCGCCCTCGAAGAGACAGCTTAAAATGGCCTTTGGAGCGGGGTAGTTGTTTTGTGTTCTTTTGGTAACCTGTGCCGTCGCACCGGTGAGCCACTGCGCCACCTTGGGGGACAAGGGGTTGCCGCCGGGTATCTTAAACTGCTTGTCGTACCACGGCTGTACATTTTTACCCGTGGTATTAATCCACGCCTTGGCCTTGGCAATCAGCGCCTCGGGTGTCTCTGCAAGCTCATTAACAAGACCGCTCTTTAAGGCATCCTGGGGTCGCACCGTTTTTCCCTCAAGCAAAAAAGGCATCGCCTCGATAATGCCGATAAGACGCAAGAGCCTCTGAGTCCCGCCACCACCGGGCAAGAGGCCCAGAGTCACCTCAGGCAACCCAATTTTTATTTTGTCGTTGTCTAACGCCACCCGGTAATGACAACCCAGTGCGATCTCATACCCGCCGCCAAGGCACGACCCGTTGATCGCCGCGACGACCGGTTTACCGCACTGCTCATAGCGTTGCGTCAGCTTGTGGAGTCTGCGGCTTAGGTCAAAAAAAGACTCGGGTGTGTAGGACTTGAGTAAAAGATCAAGGTCGGCACCCGCAAGAAAATCCTTTTTTGTCGCGGTGAGAATAATGCCCTTGAGCTGCTCGTCTTTAAAGACGTCATCAAGACTTGCCTCAAAGTTTTTAAAAAATCCCTCGTTGATGATATTGACGGGCTTATCGCCGTTATCCATAAAAATTGTTGCAACATGCCCCGCGTCTATTTCTGTGTTAAACATATTTTTTTCTCCCCTCACACCCTCTCAATAATGGTTGCCGTCCCCTGACCACCGCCTTCGCACAGCGTGATGAGTGCCGTCCCCTTGCCGCTCCGTTCGAGTTCATCCATGGCCATCGTCACCAGGACCGCGCCGGTAGCCCCCAAGGGGTGCCCCATCGCAATCGCACCGCCATTGACATTAAGTTTTGCGTGATCCACCTTAAGCTCTTCGCTGTACAGCATGGGCACGCAGGCAAAGGCCTCGTTGACTTCGAAAATATCTATGTCATTTATTTTCATGCCCGCTTTTTTTAAGACAAGTTGTGTGGCAGGCACAGGGCCTTTAAGCATGATCGTGGGTTCTGCACCAATACTCGCAAAGGCGCGTATTTTGGCCCTTGGCTTAAGACCGAGGCGTTTACCAATCTCGAGACTCCCCACAAGATGAAGTGATGCGCCATCCACTATGCCGGAGCTGTTTCCCGCATGGTGAACATAGTTGATCCGCTCGACCATCGGGTACTTGCTCAGGGCCACCGCATCAAAACCGGCCATCTTGGCCATCGCCTCAAATGAGGGATTAAGCTTGGCAAGCTCGGCGAGTGTTGTGTTGCCGCGGATAAGCTCTTCGTGATCCAGAAGGATCTGCCCGTTTTGATCCTTAAAGGGGACAAGGCTCTTAAAATGACCGTGCTCCGAGGCATGGGCCGCGCGTTGTTGCGAGGTGAGCGCGTACTGATCAACTGCCTCGCGGCTAAAACCGTAGAGTGTCGCGATGAGATCGGCCGAGACTCCTTGAGGGATAAAACCCAGATTGTTTGACACTTGAGGGTCCATGTACCACACCCCGCCGTCAGAACCCATCGTGACACGCGACATGGCCTCGACACCGCCTGCAACAGCGAGATCAATGGATTCGGCCCTTACAGCCTGTGCCGCCAGATTGATGGCCACAAGGCCCGAGGCGCAGAAGTGATTGAGTTGAAACCCGGGTATCGTTGTCGCCCACCCCGCATGCAGCACGCCGATACGGGCGATGTTGGCACCCTGCTCACCCACGGGGGTCACACAACCAAGGATACAGTCTTCGACAAGGGATGTGTCAAGATGATGCCTTTCTTTCAGGGCATCAAAAAGACTCTTAAGCAGCATGATGGGCCTCACCTCATGCAGGCTGCCGTTGCTGCGTCCCCGCCCCCGCGGCGTGCGCACGCCATCGTAAATGTATGCATCTTTCATAGGTTCTCCCAGGTAACTTTGCGTCATTCTGATTGCTGTATAAAAAAATAAAAGACCGCTGTCCCTTAATATTTAATATTTATTAAAGAATCAGCGGTCTTTGATCTTAATGGTTTCAACCCATCTTAAAGTGCTCTTCGAGGACCTTAAGATACCGCCACTGCACGGCGTAGTCCTGTGTGGCCATGTCGACGAGCATTTTGTATCTTTCGGGTTTGCTCTTTTGCAGGGCCTTGAACCTGTTTTCACCGCCCATAAATTCTGCAATACCCATAGAAGGTTCTTTGCAGTCGATTTTAAGAGGGCTCTTGCCAGCAACCAGATTGCGCGGGTCATAGCGGTAGATGGGCCAGAAACCTGACTCAACGGCGCGCTTCATTTCTTCGCCGGTCTTGCCCATGTCGATCCCGTGTTCGATGCAGGGTGAATAGGCAATGATGATCGATGGCCCGTTGTAGCTCTCGGCTTCAACAAACGCCTTGAGTGTCTGGGTAGGATTGGCCCCGTAGCACACCTGAGCCACATACACGTTGGTGTAGCTGATTGCCTGCGTCGCAAGTTTTTTGCCGGAGATCCCCTTGCCGGATGCCGCAAATTTTGCAATGGCGACAAGTGGCGTTGCCTTGGAGCTTTGCCCGCCCGTGTTGGAATAAACCTGCGTATCGAGTACCAGCATATTGACATTGGCACCGCTCGCCAACACGTGGTCGACACCACCGTAACCGATGTCGTAGGCCCACCCGTCTCCGCCAAGGATCCAGACCGATTTTGGCACGATGTAGTCTTTGAGTCTGGTAAAGTCATTAAGGCCAACATCGCCGATCGCCGACTTAACAGCCGCTGCATTTGTATTGACAAGTACTGCAAGTTTTTCGACAGCGTCGCGGACCTCTTTGGCCCGCGCAGAATCGTCCGTGCCTTTAAACTCAAGGACAGCATGGGCTGCACCTTGCAGGTCTTTGGTGTTGATTTGCGTCATCTGCTGCACAAGCTCAAGGACCCTCAACCTGTTTTGATTGACAGCAAGGCGCATGCCAAAACCAAACTCGGCGTTGTCCTCAAAGAGTGAACTCTGCCACGCGGGGCCCTTGCCTTCTTCGTTTTTGCAGTAAGGGATACCGGGGGCCGTCCCGCCGTAGATAGAAGAACAGCCTGTCGCATTGGCAATGTAAAGCCGTTCACCAAAGAGCTGGGTCAGAAGCTTGATGTACGGCGTTTCACCACAACCCGCACAGGCGCCCGAAAACTCAAACAGCGGGCGATAGTACTGCGCGGTCTTGACCGACTTGTTGGAGGCAAAATCAGACGTTGGCCCCGATTTAACGGACTGGAAGTAATTGAGATACGCCTTTTCGCGCTCCATGATCTCGTGGGCAGGCACCATTGTAAGAGACGTGCGTCCCGTTTTTTCTTTGGTGGTGGGGTCTTTTTCGATCCCCGGACACACCTGAACACAGGCCTCGCAACCCGTGCAGTCCTCGGGATACAACTGGATACGGTAATGCATCTCTTGACCGGCGTCTGATTTGATAGACATGGTCTCGTAGCCTTTAGGGGCGCGTTTGATGTCTTCTTTGTCGATAATACCGGGCCTGATCGCCGCATGCGGGCAAACAAAGGCGCAGAGGTTGCACTGGATACAGACCTTGGAACCACCCACACCAAAACCA
Organism: Deltaproteobacteria bacterium; assembly: GCA_015228875.1. Lineage (GTDB taxonomy): Bacteria > UBA10199 > UBA10199 > UBA10199 > JADGCS01 > JADGCS01. Next base: position 17,928 of record JADGCS010000085.1, read on the forward strand.
ATCCAGTTGGGAAGCTGTGTTGCAATAGCGCGTTTTTCGTACTGAGACCCGCCCATTTCAAAAATACCATCTTTGGGAAGCATGCTCACCGGAAGATCATCGCCCCTTTGTTTCATGACCGGTATGATGAGATTTTTAACAAACGCCGGTGCGTCTTTAAGGCGCGTCTTGACAGGATCGATATACTCTTTGGGCCTAAAATCCGCGGGGATCTTGACCTCGAGGGCACCCGTCCACCCCTGTTTTAATGTTTCGAGGTTCATGTTGACGACCTTGTCACCCTTTTTGCCGTATGTTTTTTTAATGCTATCTTCCATTGAAGGGTAAACCTTGTTTTCGGGGATGAGGTTTGTGATTTTGAAAAACGCCGCCTGCATCACCATATTAATGCGACCCCTTAACCCGACATCGGCCGCAATCTTGTGCGCATCGATCACAAAGAGCTTGAGTTTTTTATCGATGATTGTTTTCTGCATGTCCGAAGGCAGGGATTCAAAGGCCTCCCGACCGGAAAAGCGCGTGTTTAAAAGAACAAGGCCGCCCTCTTTAATGCCGTCGAGAAAAGTCATCTGCCCTAACAGGGAGCTTTGATGAATCGCGACAAAATCGGGTTTGTCGACGAGATAAGTGGAATTGATAGGTTCACTGCTCGTACGCAAGTGACTGATGGTGACCGCTCCCGCCTTTTTGGAGTCGTACACAAAATAACCCTGAACAAAGTTGTCTGTCAGTTCGCCAAGGATCTTGATGCTGTTTTTATTGGCACCAACGGTCCCATCTGCACCCAGCCCGTAAAACTTGGCGCGGTAGACGTCTTTGTTTTCGGTGTCGATGTGGTCCTTGACGGGAATAGAAAGATGCGAGACATCGTCTGTAATACCAATGGTGAATCCCTGAATGAGTGTTTCTTTTGAGTTAAGCGCAAAGTGATCAAACACCGCCTTAACCATCGAAGATGTGAATTCTTTGGAGCTTAAACCGTAACGGCCGCCGTAGATGTCGATGTTTTTTCTGTCCTTGATGGCGTGCAAAACCTCTAAATAAAGGGGTTCGCCGTTGCAACCGGGTTCTTTGGTCCTGTCGAGGACAATGACCCTTTTTGTTGACTCGGGCAGGACCCTGTTAAACACCTCTGTTGCAAAGGGCCTGAAGAGCCTGCATTTGATAAGACCAAGCTTATAGCCATTTTTATTGAGATAGTTGACAGTTTCTTCGACCGTGGTGGTCCCCGAAGCCATGAGCGTCATCACCACATCGGGTTTGGGATCACCGACGTAGTCAAACAAGTGATACTGCCTGCCAACCACAGATGCGAACTCGTCAAAACACTGCTGCGTGACCTTGCCAAAGGTTTGATAGTGCGGGTTGACGGTCTCTCTTGCCTGAAAATAAATATCGGGGTTCTGCGCCGTGCCCCTTAATGTGGGTCTGTCGGGTGTCAGCGCGTTGTCTTTAAATTTTGCAATCGCATCATAGTCTGTCAGTTTTTTAAGTTGTTCGTCGTCGATCTCTGCAACTTTTTGAATCTCGTGACTGGTGCGAAAACCATCGAAGAAATGAACAACGGGAACCCGTGTTTTAAGGGAGGCCATCTGGGCCACAACGGCAAAGTCCATGACCTCTTGAATTGTAGAGGAGGCAAGCAATGCGAATCCGGTGGCCCTCACAGCCATGACATCTTGATGGTCGCCAAAAATGGAGAGTGCCTGCGCAGACAGTGCCCTTGCCGAGACATGAAAGACCGATGGCAAAAGTTCGCCAGCAATCTTGTACATGTTGGGGATCATCAGCAGAAGCCCCTGCGATGCTGTAAATGTGGTGGTTAAAGCACCCGCTGTCAGAGAACCATGCACAGCACCAGACGCCCCACCCTCGGACTGGAGTTCGCTCACGTTGGGGACTGTCCCAAAAATATTTTTCTGTCCCTCGGCCATCCAGGCATCGCAGAGCTCTGCCATAGAAGACGAAGGTGTGATGGGATAAATCGCCACGACCTCGTTAAGTTTGTAGGCCACGCTGGCAGCGGCAGTATTACCATCGATCGTTGTGTATTTTGTCATAACTCCTCACAGTTTGATTGACGTGGCTACAATTTCAGTCTTTATACTTATTATTTAAACCTGTCGCAACAGAGCCATAAATACGTGATAAGACTTCTATAACCACCTTTATAATTTAGATTACTCCGGCAAACAAATAACCAAAAGTTTAACAAGCCCCAAACCAATAATAAATGGACTCTAGCAGGGCTTTATTAAGAGAACTTCTCGCGCCACGCTTTATACTCAATGTGTCGGTAATAATGCAATTATTTCTTGGATCTTGTCATGAAGATAATGGGCCTCTTCCTGTTTACTTAAGACAGTTATTTAGATGTGATCAAAATCATTCACACACATGACCACCCCCCAACATTTTATGGATATGCTTTTTTGATATTTATAGCGGCCTGACCATGCATCATTATGAAACGTGCTTGTTTTTGATGCATTAAAAATAAAGTTCTGTAATAAAAAAACTTTTCACTATGATTCTAAAGTCTTAACCCCTGCACCACCTGTTGGATTTTAGTCACCCAAATAATAAAAACCGGCTTGCAAGTCATGCTGACTATAACTATTTATGCGAGAAAACTCGCCTGTAATGTATACCGCCATTAAAAAAATCCTGTTCTCATTAAGTCCCTTGTTTTGGACGCCGCTAATCCTGAATTCTCCGGCGGGGCCCCTGTCAGAAATAACTATGCCCCGCTTGCCGATCTTTTTTTTATTCTTTTCTATCGTGAGTTTCCCGTGGGGCTGTCCA
>JADGCS010000086.1 GCA_015228875.1 Deltaproteobacteria bacterium
GCCTTGTCTGTTGATGGGTCAAGAAACTTGTAGGAGAATTTACCATTGGACTGTTCGGCGTAGGACATGAGGAGTTTATCAAGAGTGTTTTTAAATTGCGCAAGGCTTTCAGGCAGGGTGTCTGGAGACACGTAACCTACAAACTCCACAGGTTCTTTTAAAGAAAGAAATAGATGATCAATCCCCTGAAAACCGTAGAGTGTTTTTTTGACAGACTTTGAGAGATCATATTCAAGGTTGCGGAGTTTGACATCAATACCGCCTGAAACGCTTTTTGATTTGACCTCGATCAGGTCATCAAATTCCAAAACTTCATATTTATCACCGTATTTAACCAGAATATGAAAATAGGAATTGACTAGTTCTGCCTGATGCCTGTCCGAAAAATGAAAAGGAAGTGGTCTAATGCCATATTTTTGGTTGGCCTCTGTCTCAAGTTCTTCGTCATCACGTGGATCAATAAACTCAACATTGACATTCCCATTACCGGCAATGGCGTATTCCTTAATGGTGTCCCGGATAGAAGGGACCAAGGGAGCAAGAAGTGGGTGTGTTTTTGCGCTGAAATACCCCCGTATCAGGAGGGGTTCTTTAAGTTGGGTCAAAAGATTTTTTGTGACGCCAGAAACGGAATAAACATTACCACGGGTGAGATCAATTCTGAGTTTGTTTTGCTGGTGGAGCCAGAAGTTTGCTAAAATGAAATTGGCAATGAGCAGCGTTGACAGCAAAACAGCCTGAAAATGCGACGTGCTTTTTACTTTTCGGGACCACTTTATTTTTTCAAGTGTGATAGTATTAAGGGTTAAAAAGACAGCTGTGAGACTTAAATAGTAATAAATATCACGCAGATCAAGCACGCCGCGTGCAATGGATTCGAAACGCGCCCCGGTTCCGAGCAGTTTGAGTATCTCGGAAGGGGTGTTGCCAAAGAATCCTGTCAAAACCGCCGAACCAACGATGTAAAAAACAAAACAAACAATGGTTGTCATGATCAGGCTGATCACCTGATTGTTGGTTTTGGAGCTTACATACTGACCGATAGAAATATAGGCGCTGGCAAGCAGAAGACAGGCAATATACGCTCCGATGACAGGGCCTGGATCAAGCTGGCCCATAAAAGTGACAGTAATGGGGACAAAGCAGGTGAGCAGAAGGGCGATGGCTACCATTGACAGGTTCGAAAAAAACTTGCCAAGGACCAGGCTCGTGGTCTTGATCGGTGATGTCAGCAGAAACTCGATGGTTCCAGAGCGCTTCTCTTCGCTCCACGTCTTCATGGTTAGAGCTGCAACCAGAAAAATAAGCAGCAGGGGCATGTAATCAAACAGGGGCCTGATATCGGCGATATTGCGCGCAAAGAAGGACTCGATCCAGAAAAAAATAAAGAGGGTGACAAATAAAAAAGACCCCAGAAAAACAAATGCAAGCGGTGAGGAAAAATTTGTCCAAAAATCTTTTTTTGCTATCGTGAGTATCACAGACATTGAATTCTCCTTGTTCAGACGGATGCGTCCTGATTCATGCCCTGAAAAAAACGCTCGATGTTGACATGTTCCTGTTTGAGTTCGTAAAGAGGCCAGCCTTTGCCAGAGGCGTGTTGCGCAATCGCTGGCGATACTGCTTTCCAGTCTGTGTTCAGTTCAAGCCTGAAGCTGTGAAATGATTCTGTCTGGTTAAGACATTCTACCGAAGTCACACCTTCAAGTTGGCTAAGTTCAGATGTTACCAGCAGAGGATCAGCCTTGATCGAAAAGGTCAGCGCATTTGTCTTTTGAAGATTTTTAAGGAGTCCGTCTTTTGCAATCCGACCCTGATTAACAATAATGACCCTGTCGCAGACGGCCTCAACCTCCTGAAGGATGTGCGTGGACAAAATAACTGTGGCATTTTTTGCAAGGTCCTTGATCAGTGCCCTCATTTCAAAAATCTGGGAGGGATCAAGACCGTTAGTAGGTTCGTCCAAGACCAGTATTTTGGGGTTGTGCAGGATGGCCTGCGCCACAGCAACACGCTGTTTGTAGCCCTTGGAAAGGGTGTCAATCACACAATGGGCCTTGTCTTTAAGGTTTGTTTTTTGAATACTGTCTTTAACAAATGTGATTTTTTCGTTGGCGTTGACTTTGTGCAGGTCCGCTGCGTAATGAAGGTACTCCAAAACCGTCATCTCTGGATACAGAGGCGATGTTTCGGGCAGGTACCCCATGTTTTTCTGGATCGTCAGGCGGTCTGTCTCCATTGAAAGCCCATCGATGATCACCAAGCCCTCGGTTGGTTCCAGAAAACCCGTCAGCATTTTAAGTGTTGTGGTTTTTCCGGCCCCGTTATGGCCAAGTAGTCCCACAATCTGGCCTTTGGGGATCTCAAAAGAGATGTTATCGACCGCTGTAAAATTGCCGTATTTTCGTGTTAAATTTTTGCATTGAATCATGCATTCCCCTTCTCAAAGATTTGACAACGGCGAATTCTAGTATTTTTTTTTGTGTTGTCAAGTAACAGAAATATACGAATCCATATTCGGCGGTTGAGCCGCATCGGGTGACAGAAGATGCGGGATATAATTGAGTTCTATGGAATAGATGGACTTGCAGGACAGACAGTCAAGGCCATCAAACAGTTCAATAAATCAGAGGCCAAGGGTAAACTGTCCCAGGATGCCGTGACAGTGTGAGCTTGCAGGGAGGGTCAGGTCTTGCGTTTTGCGTTTTGGTGTTGTAGGCAGCAAGAATGTCGCGACCATTAAGAATCAAATATGAGGGGGCGGTTTATCATGTCATGAATCGAGGTCGGAATCGCCAGGCAATATTCAAGTCAGATCATGATTATGGATATTTTTTAGGCCTGCTTAAAGACAGTGTTCGACAATGGCAAATCATGATCCATGCCTTTAGCCTCATGCCAAATCATTATCATCTTTTGGTAGAAACTCCATTGGCCAATATTTCAAGGGCCATGAGACACATCAACGGTCTCTACACACAGTACTATAATCGTCAGAACAAAAAAAATGGCAGTCTTTTTAAGGGCAGGTACAAGGCTATATTGGTTGATGAAGACGCTTATCTGGTGGAACTTCTGCGATATATTCATCTTAACCCGACTTCACCTATTCGCCCTCATTTTTAACTATTTTATTTAGCCCAAAAAACTTGTTCAACTATTTGATTTTTCATGCCCCGACCTGTCACATTGCGCTGTAGTGCCGACCAAGCCCCTTTGCAGAATTATTTTTTTTTGGTAGACGACAAAAATGTTTTTGCGTTCCAAGACCAGAAAAAAAGATGGCAAGCTACACCGCTACTGGAGCGTTGTTGAGAATCGACGTCTTGCTTCTCGCAGGGTCGTCCAGCGTCAGGTTCTCTATCTCGGCGAAATCAACGATCAGCAGGAGGCCGCGTGGTGCAGAGCCATCGAAGTTTTTGATCATGGAACAACCCAGGCAAAGTCAATCGCGTTGTTTCCTGAGGATCGTCACCCGCCCATTATGGATTGTGAAACAGTTCAAGTGCGGTTGCATAAAATGCAATTGAAACATCCCCGTCAATGGGGAGCGTGTTGGCTCGCAATGACATTATGGAACCAGTTGAAGCTGGATGATTTTTGGTCGGAACGATTGACGTGCTCCCGCAAGGGGACCAGCTGGTTAAACGTTTTGAAATTATTAACAGCCTATCGACTGATTGATCCGGGCAGTGAATGGCGGCTGCACAGACAATGGTTTGAGGACAACGCGATGGGCGATTTACTTGCCGAAGATTTTTCGATAGCTGCCAGCAACACACTTTATCGTTCTTTGGACAAGCTGTTGCCTCATAAGACAGAGATGTTCACATTCTTGCGTGGGCGATGGGAAGATTTGTTTAAGTCCAAGTTTGATATTCTGCTCTACGATCTGACGAGCACGTACTTCGAGTGTGATCCACCGGGAGCAGGCATACGTCGATTTGGATACTCTCGCGACAAACGCTCTGACTGCGTGCAGGTAGTGATTGCGCTCATTGTGACGCCAGAGGGTTTGCCTTTAGCCTACGAGGTTTTGGCAGGCAACACCCTGGACAAAACAACACTGAAAGATTTTTTGGGCAAGATTGAATCGCAATATGGCAAGGCAGATCGAGTGTGGGTAATGGATCGCGGAATACCCACTGAAGATGTGCTTAAAGAAATGCGGGATGCCGAACCGCGCGTACAATATCTGGTGGGTACTTCGCGCGGAAAACTGACAAGTCTGGAACAAACTTTTTTGTCAAAACCGTGGCAAAAGGCTCGTGAAAGTGTTCGTGTTAAGCTTGCAGAAAGCGACGGCGAAACCTACATCTTGGCGCTCAGTAACGGACGTGTGCGCAAAGAACAGTCCATGCGCAAAAGAAAACTCAAAAAATTGTGGGCACGTTTAAAAGAATTGCGCACACAATCATTGTCACGCGATCAACTTCTGATCAAGTTGGGTGCAGCAAAAAAGGACGCTGGGCGGGCATTTGGATTGGTGACGATTGGTTTGCCAAATAAAGACCAGGCGGTTACGCCCGAAACATTCACGTTTAAACTAGACAAGGACAAGCTGCGCGTTGCTCGTCGCCGTGAAGGGACATACCTCTTGCGTACCAATCTTACCAACGAAGATCCCTCCACACTCTGGCAGTATTATATTCAACTTACCGAGGTCGAACAGGCCTTTAAAGAACTCAAAAGTGATTTGTCGATCCGACCCATCCATCATCAAAAGGACAATCGCATTGAGGCTCACATTTTTGTTTCATTCATGGCCTACTGCCTTCAGGTAACACTCAAGCAACGTTTGAGAGCACTGGCCCCCGGTCTGACCCCTCGTGCAGTATTAGAAAAGTTTGCATCGATGATGATGATTGATGTCCATCTTCCCACAACGGACAACCGCAACATTATTTTGTCGCGCTATACAGAACCCAACAAAGACCAGCAGCTCTTGATTCAGCAAATGCGCTTGGAACTGCCTACGCAACCACCACCAAAAATAATCCCATCTGATAATTTGTAGTGCCGACCTTGGTGTGTCGTTTTTAAATATTTCAACGAGTTAAGTTTGATTTAACACGCCAATAGGTGAAGTCGGGTTAATCCCGTTAAGGCTTGTCTGGTAGCCCGACCAGCTCAACATAAATGGACAGGGCATCGGCATTACATAAAAAGCTATAAAAACAGTGATTGGATAACAACGGATCGTCTGCTCAGTATGTTTGGTAAAGATCAAAGGCAGGCTCGTAAAAAGTTGCAACAGTTTATGAATCTGGGAGTACCACAAAAACTCGAAGAAAGGTTGGCCAAGAAGAAATGGCCAAGTGTATTGAGTTCTGAGAATTTTAAGGATTGGGTTGAATGGAATTTTGTAAGAGACATCAAAAACAGGGGTTTAAAATATCATGGTGAACCAGTCAGATTAATTGAAGAATCGACACTACAAAAAATATTGACTGAGTTTTTTGAATTGAAGTGGAGTGACATTACAAGGGCAACAGGAGCCGGTAAAAGATCTGTGAGAGCCTTGTGTATTGGTATGTATCGGCGACATTTAATGTGGGATTACGAGAAAATATCAGAGACATTTGGTGGGCTACATCCATCAAGCGTTTCAAGGGCGATACGGCGGGGGCACAAATTGTTGCCAGATGAGTACGAGTATCTTGAGGCACATCCAAAACGCAAAACGCAAGACCTGACCCCCGGACTGCGTTTTCTGTAATTCAGCGTTGGCGAGCCTTTCTTGAGTTGTAAAACATTTTTCACCGCCCATTTGATAAAACACGAGTGAATGAAAAAAGGGGGCATTGACGAACCCCTTGACGTTTTACTGAGTGTATCAAATGCGCATGATGATACTTTCGGCTTCTTTAAGATAGCCGCTGAGTGTCTTTTGATCGGCAAGCGGGACACCTCCAAAAAATCTGTGTTCTAAGACCTCGATGCCACAGAACTCGAATATTCCTGTATCCGATGTTTGTTTCATGGAGCGGGTCATGCCGCTTGCCTCGTAGATTTTTTCAGGGGTTCCCTGATTTGTGATGAGTACTATTTTTTTTTCTTTGAGCAGGGGGGTGGGGCCATGAGCGCCATAGCTGAACGCAAATCCATTGCAAAAGACCCTGTCGATGTAACCCTTGAGAATGGCCGGCAAGCCGGTCCACCAGAGCGGGTAGATAATAACAAGCACATCAGCCCAGCGAATATGGTCTTGCTCGGTTTTAATGTCTTGTGGGGTTTTGCCTGCACTCAGTTGTGTGAGGTCCTCTGCAGTGAGAATGGGCTTAAAATTGATAGCGTAGAGGTCTCTCACAACGGTTTGGTGTTTTTTTATCTCACAGGTTTCGACGACCTTTGTTAAAAGGGCATGGGCAAAGCTCTTTGGATTAGGGTGGGCATAAACTGCCAGGACTTTCATAATGACCTCCTTGATTACCAGGATTTAACTTACAATATTTTGTCTGAATAGTTTTTTTTATGATGTGGGTCAATAGCTGAACCGACAGAGAGGTAAAAAGGTCACGCAATTCTTTTATTGCTTAAAGCAATAATTGTTGATACAATATCTTCATGTCAAAAAACGCCAATATAATAAAATTATTAAAAAAACTCGATGGAACCCTGCAATTTGAAGAGTCTTTAATTATTTGTGGTGGGATGGCTGTTACCCTAGCCTTTGGTGGGTTAAGAACAACCTTGGATGTTGATGTGATTGCCCCTGTGCCACTTTCTAAAAACATAAAAGAGGCTGTAAAAATGGTGGCAAAAGAAACAGGGGCAGATACCGCATGGCTAAATGATTCAGCAAAGGGATTTGCATCTTATTTACCGGTTGGATGGGAAAAAAGACTCATTGATATAAATTTGGGATTTAAAAAACTAAAAATTAAATCTCTAGGAAAGCCAGATTTATTAATGCTTAAATTAAAGGCCGCGAGAGAAAGAGATATAGCAGATATTAAAACTTTGGGAATAAATCGAAATGATGTTGATATTATATTCGAGAATTTAAAAAGGATAGACAGGTTTGATAAAAAAACTTCCTTGTTTATTAAACTGCAACTGGAGGAGTGGGGCTTTGAAAAATGAACTTTATAAAATATGGTCACGGCTCGGAGTTGGTTTTAATATCAGGATGACACCGGTTAAGAACATCGATCTTGAAGAAACAATTGTCCGGACATGCATAGAGGGAAGAAGAGATTCAAGAGTTCTTTTTGGTATGCGCGGCTGGTTGTTAAAACATCACGATCTGGTAAATTGTTCACGGCTTATACGTTTGACTAAAAAGAGTGAACACACAGCGGTATTAGGCGCTATATTAGAGTCCGTTATTAATGAAATTCCGCGATCTGGTCTTCAATATGTTATTAAATACTGTCAAAGGGCAAATGTTACAGAGTTTGTTTTTCATCATGTAAAAGATTCAAAGGCCCTTTCTGCCCTTAACACAAAAGAGAACCTCGCTTTATGGAAAAAGTGGAATCTCATCTCAAGAGAAATGGAATCAATGTCAGGTGCAATAATGGATAAATCCTTTATCATCAAAAACAATACAAATCTTGCAATCAGGGCCTTGTTTGGCCCCGGTCTTAAGGCCGAAATACTTTCTTTTTTTCTAAATCACAAAGAAGGCAATGCTAATAAAATATCCCAAAAGATATGTCTGAGTTATGAGCCGGTTCATTCTGAACTTGATCTGTTCAAAAAAATTGGCCTTATCAACGAAACAAAGCATGGCCGATCAAAAGTATTTGCTATTAACAGACATTTTTTGCTTAAGGTATTAAAACCGCTTGGTGTTTGATCTCTTTATTGACAAGACTTTATATAAGATTTAGATTGCCTTTGTTGGTAGAGATAAAAAATATTTAAAATACGTTATGTCGTGTTTGTGGCTGCTTCAGGGCGACATTAAATAAGCCTGTAAAACGCTGTCCCCTAACCAGGTTTGATTGGCGGGGATTTTTTTTTGCGCCGTGCAGCCACATTAACCTTGGTTGCGCGGCTTTTTTTTTGCCGCGAAAGGAGTACGATTATGAAAATTAGAACGCGTGTAACAGCAATGCTTCGTTATACTGGCTGGACAACGATGGCAATATCTCAAAGGGGACATATGGATCGAAAGCAAATAACCGTGAACTTTAAAGATGCTGGCGTATCACTGCACACGCATCCACATGAGCTTAGCTGGGGTAATTTACCTTTAACTGGCGAGCTTATCATCGAGGTGTTTGACAAAGGGCCGTATTTTAAAGGCTCACTCACAAACAATGCATGGAAGTCTCTGATTGAAATTGCCCAAGTTGCAGCCACAACCTGGGATACAACAGTCTGGCTTTCCGAATTAGACGGCAAAAAAACAAAAAGAAGCGCACACCTTGATCCTATACGTGTGCCACTATTTCATATTCTTGAGTCAAATCCTTCGTTTAAAGAATCAAGTACAGAAGAAGATCAACCCGAAGACACCACCCCATCAGGTAAGACATCAGATGAGTGCATCAAAGCGGTGTTTTTCTATATTGTAATAAACAAAGATTCGCTTTCATGTCATTATTTAGGAGGATTTGATCAATTCATTAAAAAGTCGGGCGGCATTTATAATAACGATATTGTTGTCCAGTCGTATAAAAACAAAATAAAATGAGTTGAAACCTATCTCCATAACTTCTCTTGAGAAATTCCCAGCACCCCTGTCTTTATTGGTTTTGCTGTGGTTTTGCCAAGTGATTGATTTTGCTTGATGGCGGTGGTTCGATTCCCATCGCCCGCTCAAGAAAAAAAACACCGGCAGGTGTTTTTTTTTGAGCAAAATGCAAGGGAATCGAACCGAGTGAAGCGCCGAGCAGGTGCGAGGACAAGCGGGCGCATGCCCGCGGCAGCGTAACGAGGCGGCGACGAGCGAACCGGCGCACGCCGGTGTAAAGCGAGGAGGACTTCCCATCGCCCGCTCAGTATTTTCAGGGGTCTCAGAGGAGGCCATTTTTTTATCCCCAAAACGCCCATAATACGCCCACTTTTTTTTAATCATGCCCACTGTACAGGGTTTTGTTTTTTACGGGAACAAAGGATTTTCTTCTACAACCAGATTTTTTATTAAGTTGTAATAACTTTCATCTCCGTGTTCACGTCGCCTGAACAGTGCCCAGCAGGCAAAATCAACAATTTGAAGGCTTTTTTCGGTGGCTGGTGATTTGAGAGGTGGCCGATTTATTTATCCCGAACAAACCCAATCAACCGTTGTTTTTTAGTGGGCGGTTCCATGAGTTTGTTGATTGCCTGAAATAAAGACTGGATCTGCGTGTCGTATTTTTTTTCCATCGAGTAGATTTTGCGAACAATGTCTTTGTGGGTGGACATGAGTTCTCGGAGCTTAACGAAGGCACGCATGATTTCGATGTTGACCTGAATAGCTCTATCGCTGTTGAGAACGCTTGATAACATGGCGACCCCTTGCTCAGTAAAAACATAGGGCAGATACTTTCTATGTCGTCCTCTTCCTTTTTGAATAACGCCCGCACGAAGTCTTAGATGATCGTACTCTCGTTTGCAGAGTTGAAACATAAAATCATCGGGAAACCTTTTAATGTTTCTCTTAACAGCTCTGTTAAAAACCTTGGTTTCAACATTGTAAAGCGCAGCAAGGTGCTCATCGAGTATGACTTTTTGATCACGAATAAGGTATATGCTGTTTTCAATACGTTCTATTGGAATCAGTGATTTCATATTTCTGTTTAAGGTGCCAATTTGGCACCTTAAAAAAACTGTGTGATGATGTTAATCTAAATTGCTGTTTAAGGTGCCAATTTGTGATTTCAAAAACTCACGAGCCGTGGCTCTAGCTATATCAAGCCTCTCTTAAACGGGTACTGGTGTGACTCTTACTCCAGTTCCATTCACGAATCCAGTTTCAAATATTTGAATCTTGAAAATGATTCCTCTATTAAAAACAAAATGCCTAAAAAACCTGGTGCCCATCTGGTGCCCATTTATTTGAAAGACCCTAAAATGAATTAAAACAAAATAAAATGAGTTGAAACCTATCTCCATAACTTCTTTTGAGAAATCCCCAGCACCCCTGTCTTTATTGGTTTTGCTGTGGTTTTGCCAAGTGATTGATTTTGCTTGATAGCGGTGGTTCGATTCCCATCGCCCGCTCAAGAAAAAAAACACCAGCAGGTGTTTTTTTTTGAGCAAAATGCAAGGGAATCGAACCGAGTGAAGCGCCGAGCAGGTGCGAGGACAAGCGGGCGCATGCCCGCGGCAGCGTAACGAGGCGGCGACGAGCGAACCGGCGCACGCCGGTGTAAAGCGAGGAGGACTTCCCATCGCCCGCTCAAGAAAAAAAGCACCGACAGGTGTTTTTTTTTTGAGCAAAATGCAAGGGAATCGAACCGAGTGAAGCGCCGAGCAGGTGCGAGGACAAGCGGGCGCATGCCCGCGGCAGCGTAACGAGGCGGCGACGAGCGAACCGGCGCACGCCGGTGTAAAGCGAGGAGGACTTCCCATCGCCCGCTCAATTGTAACGGCACCTTTGGTGCCTTTTTTTATTGGCATCATTTGTGGGAATCGAACAAAGGTATCAAATGTTAAACCACCCCGGGCGCACTGCGCTAAACATGCCACTGGCATGTTCATCGCTGTGCACTCCCATCGCCCGCTCTTTTATTCCTTAAGTTCCACCCCAACTTCTGTCTGAGCGCTAAAGGGCTGGCCATTGCTGGTGATTCCCCTGAGGTGAAGTGTGACCTTCGTTGTTGTCTTAAGATTGGCGTGCCTGACGATGGCCCAACCCTGAAAATCCGCTGTGGTGTGGTCTTTCTTTTGTGCAGAGGTTTCGGGTTTAAGGGCCTCGTTGAGTTTGGTGTTATCCACGGCGTAGATCTCGATGTCCTTAATACCCCGATTGTCCGCAATCAGGATCTGGACAGGGTTGATTTTCTTGCGCGTGCCAGGTTTAAATTTGATTATGCTGTCTGTTTCTGCGTTGACATTGGGTGCAACGGCGATGTTGGTCTGCATTGTTGGCGCTGGTGTGATCTGGTCCTTTGCAAGTTTACCAAGTGTGTTTTTGTCGAACCACACGTCTTGATCTGTGTAGGCTGTAAATACATCGCCTTTAAGATGATAGGCCTCTTTGCCTTTGACAAGTAGCATACCCATCAAGCCGGCAGCGGCCGAGGCCACTACGGCCTTATCTGCCGCATTCTTTCCAACGACAGATACATACCCACTCAGCGGGACGCGGGTGCCGTCCACAGCAGAGACCTCGGTGATGTTCAGTTCGAACGAGCCGGAGGTGCCCCCAACCCCGCCCTTTGCTTTTTCACAAATCGTGCCTGTAACGATGTGCCCTTGGGGGATGATGGTGTGGTCTGCAATCAGGATGGGCTGAGATGTTTTAAAACGGATTTCTTCACCCACGCGATTATGGAAAGAGGTTATGTTTTCATCAAGGATAAGTCTGATGGGCGTGTTTTTACCAAGGACTAATTTCCCCTTAATATCTTTGGGGGCGGGCTGAGGGGGGGATACGAGTGTCGAGATGATCTCCTGTTGAGGTTTGCGCTCGAGTTTTTTTAAGGCTCTGGCGTAACGGTTTTCGATGTGTTTTTGTGCCTTGGCAACCTCATTTTGTGTGGCAGTGGCATAACTGCCAATCTTGTTTTTATTGATATTATCCATATAACCTTGATTTTTTATTAAATTTGATAAAGGGCTCCCTCTTGAAAAAAAACAGGATTACTCTTAAATATATATGCCCTCATTAACCACAGAAAGAATCAAATATGTCGACACTTGTTATTGTTGAATCTCCGACCAAGGCCAAAACAATCAGAAATTACCTTCCCAAGAATTATAAGGTCATTGCTTCAATGGGGCATATCCGTGACCTGCCCCAATCTGCAAAAGACATCCCAGAAAAAATCAAAGACCAGCCTTGGAGTAAATTGGGCGTCAATGTCGCAGACGATTTTGCCCCCCTCTACCTTATTCCAAAATCCAAAATAAAAATCGTCCAGGAACTAAAAAAACAAATCAAGACCGCAGACCAATTGCTGCTCGCAACCGACGAAGACCGCGAAGGGGAAAGTATCAGTTGGCACCTCATGGAGGTACTCAAACCCAAAGTTCCAACAAAGCGCATGGTCTTTCACGAAATAACCCCAGAGGCCATAGAAGAAGCCCTTAAACAGTGCCGCGAGATCGATGATAAACTTGTCAGGGCACAAGAAACCCGCAGAATTCTCGATAGACTGGTGGGTTACACACTGTCGCCGCTCATCTGGAAGAAAATCGCTTTTGGTCTTTCTGCGGGTCGTGTGCAGTCCGCGGCAGTCTCTACTGTCGTGCGACGCGAGAGGGAACGAAGATCCTTTAAAAAGGCCGCTTACTGGGATATCAGTGCCAATCTTGAGTTTGACAAGATCAGCTTCGAGTCAAAACTCTCATCCGTCTCGGGAAAGCGCCTTGCAACAAGCAAAGATTTCGACGAACACACCGGGAAAATACTTGAAAACAAGGACATCGTTCTCCTTGGAGAAAAAGAGGTGCAAGACCTTAAACAAAAGGCCCTTGACAGCACATGGCAGGTCAAATCTCTCGAAGAAAGGTCGGCCACACGAAAACCCGCACCTCCTTTTATCACATCCACACTGCAGCAGGAGGCCAACAGAAAACTTGGCATGTCTGCACGCAACACCATGAGGCTCGCCCAGTCTCTCTACGAAAAAGGTTTGATCACCTACATGCGAACAGACTCCACACACCTTTCGGCACAGGCCATCACAGCCACACGTAAATGCGTCAAAGAAATGTACGGCAATAAATATTTAAGCGAAGAGGTGCGGACCTACAAGTCTTCAAACAAGCGCGCTCAAGACGCACACGAAGCCATCAGACCGGCAGGAAGTGCTTTCAAAACACCAAAAGAGTCAGGACTGACCGGAAAAGACCTTGCCCTGTACGAACTCATCTGGAAAAGAACTGTAGCAACACAAATGACAGATGCAGAACTCACTTACCTTACCGCCGAAATAGAAGTCGCAAACATGGTGTTTAAATCTTCAGGAAAGCGTATTGATTTTCCAGGCTTCTTCAGAGCCTATGTAGAAGGAACAGACGATCCCTTCTCGGCCCTTGAAAGCCAGGAGAGCCTGTTCCCACCGTTTAAGACAGGAGATGCCCTCAATCTCATCAAGTCGGAGTGTCAGGCACACGAAACCATGCCACCCGCACGCTACACCGAGGCCTCTTTGATCAAAAAACTCGAGGCAGAAGGTGTCGGCCGCCCATCAACATACGCAACCATCATCTCCACGATCATCGACAGGGGCTATGTCACGATGAACAACAATGCGCTCATTCCCACATTTACGGCATTTGCTGTTACATCACTCCTTGAACAACATTTTCCGCACCTTGTGGATCTGGGGTTCACCGCAAACATGGAGGACACACTTGACAACATCGCAACGGGAGAAGTGGAATGGCTGCCCTACCTTAAAGATTTCTACAGCGGAGACAATGGCCTTGCAAAACAGGTCATGCAGCGGGAAAGCCAGATAAATCCCGAAGAAGCGAGGACCATCAGTTTTGATGACCTTGATGGACTCATTAAAATTGGCCGCTATGGGGCCTATCTCGAACTCAATAAAGGGGGCGAAATCTGCAAGGCCACCATCCCCAATAATATAGCTCCTGCCGATCTTGACAATGAATCCATTGACAGGATTTTTAAACTTAAAGAAGAAGGCCCGCAGATCCTGGGCCGGCACCCCGAAAACGACAAACCCATTTTTGTTCTTGACGGCAAGTACGGTCCCTATGTGCAGTGGGGCGATGTCACAGATGAAAAAATAAAACCAAAACGGGTCTCCCTGCCGCCAGGAAAAAAACCGGAAGACATCGACATGCAGGCCGCTCTGGGACTATTAAGCCTGCCCCGTACCGTGGGACTGCACCCCGAATCAGGAAAGAAAATCCACTCCAACATCGGGAGATTTGGCCCCTTCATCTGTCACGATCTGGGAAAAGAGGGCAAAGACTACAGATCCCTCAGACCCAAAGAGGGCGATGATCCTGTGACCATCACACTCGAAAGAGCCCTTGAACTCTTTGCCATACCAAAAAAATCAAGGGGCCGCGGCCGGGCCAAGGCACTCATTGAGCTTGGCAACCACCCCGAAACAGACAACGCCGTCAGTATCTTCAACGGCCCTTATGGTTATTATGTCAAGCACGGCAAGACCAATGTGGCCATACCCGAAGGCATGATTTACGACAAGCTGACACTCGAAGAAGCCATAGGGTTGATTCGTTCGAAGTCAGAAAAAAAATCTCCATCAAAGAAAAAAAAAGCGAGCCAAGAATAAAACAAAAGGAAATTCAATAACCCGCATGAAGCGAAAAATACAACGCGGGCGGACACCATGTAAAAATTGATGCCGTGCTTTGTGATGGACATGCCAGTGGCATGTCTAGCACAATGCGCCAAGCGTAGAAAAAACCTATGTAGGTTCTATGTCCTACCCTTTTAAAGAAATTGAGCCAAAGTGGCAAAAAATCTGGGCGGAAAAAAAAATCTTTGAGACAAAAATCGATCCGCACAGAAATAAATACTACGTTCTGGACATGTTTCCCTACCCCAGTGGCGCTGGTCTTCATGTTGGGCATGTTGAAGGGTACACAGCCTCGGACATCATGGCACGCTTCAAGAGACAGAAGGGTTTTAGCGTCCTGCACCCGATGGGTTGGGATGCCTTAGGACTCCCCGCAGAACGAGCAGCAGTGAGGGAGGGAAGACACCCAGAAGCCATCACCAAAGAAAATATTGCCAACTTTAAAAAACAGCTCAAGTTGCTGGGCTTCTCATACGACTGGAGTCGTGAGATCTGCACAAGTGATCCCGATTATTATAAATGGACACAATGGATTTTTTTAAAACTCTACGAAAAAAATCTTGCCTACCTGGCTGAAGTCCCTGTCAACTGGTGCCCCGCATTGGGAACCGTGCTTGCCAACGAAGAAGTGCAGGACGGCAAATACGTAGAGACAGGTGACCCTGTTGAACGAAAAAAAATGAGGCAGTGGATGCTTAAAATCACTGCTTTTGCGGACCGCCTGCTTAAGGACCTTGACACCCTTGACTGGCCTCACGGCATCATCGAAATGCAAAGGCAATGGATCGGTTACTCCGAAGGTGCCGAGGTGACCTTTGCCATCGACAACAGCACAGAGCAATTCACCGTCTTTACCACACGACCCGACACCCTCTTTGGCGCCACCTACTGTGTGTTTGCGCCAGAACATCCCCTCATAAACAAGCTGACGCCTGCAGACAAAAAAAACGAAGTAGAGGACTACGTCAACTGGAGCAAAAACCGTTCTGATCTTGACAGGCAGATTGCCGCAGAAAAAGAAAAGACAGGCGTCTTCACCGGAGCCTATGCAATTAATCCCGTCAATCAGTCAAAAATTCCAATCTGGATTGCCGACTATGTCCTGATGAGTTACGGGACGGGTGCTATCATGGCTGTGCCCGCACACGATGAGAGGGACCACGCCTTTGCAACAAAATTTAATCTGCCGATCGTGCAGGTCATCTCCGCACCAGAGGGTTTTGACATCAAGGCGCGGGCATGGACAGAGACCGGAAACATGATGAACTCCGGCGATTTTAATGGCCTGCCCATGGAGCAGGGTATAAAAAACATCACCGCATGGCTCGAAAAAAACAGCATCGGAAAAAAACAAAGTCAATACAAGCTGCGCGACTGGCTCTTTAGCAGACAGCGCTACTGGGGAGAACCCTTCCCGATTCTGTATGATGAAACAGGACAAGCGCAAATACTTGGTGTAAAAGACCTTCCCGTCACATTGCCTTTCATAGAAGAGTTCAGGCCCACAGACGACGGTCAACCGCCGCTCGCACGAAATCAAGAATGGATCAAGGTGACACGTGACGGCCGTCACTTTACTCGGGAAACCAATACCATGCCACAATGGGCAGGCTCCTGCTGGTACTATTTAAGATTCATGGACCCCTCCAACAAAGAACTCCCCGTAGGTAAAGAAGCAGAAAAATTCTTTGGACCTGTTGATCTCTACATCGGCGGCGCCGAACACGCTGTTTTACATTTGCTCTACGCACGTTTCTGGCACAAGGTGCTTTATGACTGCGGGCTCGTCTCCACACTGGAACCCTTTCAAAAACTTTTTAATCAGGGGATGATTGTCGCCTACTCATACCGCGACAATCATGGAAAATATTATTCGCCCGAGGCTGTCGAAGAGCGCGGCAAAGACGCATGGTTTGTCAAGGGCACCGAGACCAGGGTCAACACGCAGATCGAAAAGATGAGCAAGTCAAGACTCAATGTGGTCAATCCCAACGATGTTGTCGCCAACTATGGCGCAGACGCACTGCGTGTGTACGAGATGTTTATGGGGCCTCTGGAGCGGGACAAGCCATGGTCACAGCAGGGACTTGTCGGCGTGAGTAAATTTCTTGCCAAGGTGTGGCGCCTGATCCATGACGACAGGGACAACGTCATCGTTGACAACGCAGAGCTCAGCGAAACCATGCAGAGGCTCACGCACCGTACAATAAAAAAAGTCACGCAAGATATAGAGGCGATGGCCTTTAATACAGCGATCAGTCAGATGATGATCTTTGTCAACACCGTCAACAAAGAACAATGCCACTCAAAAAAAGCCATCGCCCCGTTTATAAAATGTCTGTCCCCCTTTGCCCCACACATAGCCGAAGAAATCTGGAACAGAATGGGAGAAGCGGGGCTGGTCTCAACAAGCGACTGGCCCGTATACGACGAGGCCCTCGCCAAGGCAGAGAGAGTCTCCATTGCCATTCAGGTCAACGGCAAGACAAAAAAAATACTCGAGTTTGATGCAGACACCGAAGAAGATGCCGTCCTCTGTGCTGCAAAAGAAGTCCCTTTCATCAAGGGCAAACTTGCAGAAAACAGCAGCATTCGAAAAGTTATCTTTGTAAAAAACAGGATCCTTAATCTGATCATGTCATCCTGAATGCGATTGAACCGCGCTAAACGACGGGAGATACTGGATTTAATTGGGTTCTGAGCGGAGTCAATTCCATTTCTAGTGCTTCGACAATTTAATAATTTTCTTTATTAGAAAATTATTAAACGCTCAGCACTAGTCCTGAGCAATCTAGAAAGATAAAAATTAAGTTGTCAAAGGACTAGTTGAAATTGAGGCATCTACCTAACATTTGAGCCGTGGGTCTACGATTATCCCAAACATATTCTTGTATTTCTTCTGCTATTCTTAAAGACCATAATTCAGCATTTTGCGTAGGCACTCGAAAATCATACTCTTCTGGTGGCACAAACATCTTATTGGTATCTTCAAAACGTCCTTCTTTGATAGTATCCACCCATACGATATAATCAGCAGCAAAGTCTTCTCGAGTTTTTGGAGTTGGACAAACAAAGTCTGCAATCACATGTTTGCCAGCGTCTAATCCTTCTTGTGCTAGGCGTTTCATTCTCTCTGCTTGTCTTGTTCTACCCTCAAGGGAAAAATCCCAATCGTTGGCTTCTGCTCTTACTCTATCAGCATTTAACCATACAGCACCTAATAAGGCGGCTAGTTTATCAGAGAGATAACTCTTACCTGAACCAGGTAATCCCATTATTAATATTTTTTTATTTTTTTCCATTAATGATTTTATGTATGTGGTGCCAGTTATTTACTCTGATAATATTTTCATGATCTAAACCTTGGTTGTAATCATGATTATATAATAATGGTTTTAATCCATATTCTAGACCTTTTTTGGCATGGGTCCATTTATCTTCAATATACAGGGATCAATAATTAAGCCAATGAGTGAGATCGCAATTAATTAAATCTTGTAATAAACAAATGTCATCACGATATTCTTTCTGTAGTTGTATTTTAACATCTACAGGTATTTGAGGCCTCATAAGGTTTTTTCTTTCGATATGTGAAAATATTCTTTGAGGAATTGTGCTTCTAATGCATTTTGAAAGAATATTATTACTCTTTAACACGTTTTGAACTGATTTGTACTTAGGAATTCCTGAATAATTATATCTTTGACTAACGTCTGGTTTGAAACACTTATCTACATTGAGAAAATCAAACATATCATTAATGAGTGCTACCTCGTTATTCATTAATGATTCATATTGATAAATTTTAATATTTTCCCGTGGGAAAACATCGAAATATCTTTTTAGTTGTTTTCCGTAAAACCCAAGCTGTTTATAGTGCCAGATAGGCTCCCAGTTTTCATTTATTCTACTTTCTTCTAATTCAAGTGCTTCTGAGAAAACTTTACATTTTTCACGATTGAGCATGCGCATTCTGGTATATCCTTGAAAGGCTCTCTCAACAGGATTTCTTAGTATTGCAATAATTTTAATATTGGGAATTCTTCTATGTATATTGTAGGCAGCTTTTTCGTCGTACAAGTAAGCTATTGAGGCTTCACCAATAGCTGTTTCTCCGTTAACCCAATTAAATAATGATTGATAAGTTTCAAAATCAGTGACCGACAGTATGTTTGTGAGCTGTTCGTCACCAGGTCCTTTGAAATTAACAAGGGAGTTTTCTGATACAAAGAAATTTGTTTCCTTGATTGGCGAAAAATATATTTGTGGGTGTTGATTTAAATAATAGTAAAGAGAGGTTGTGCCAGATTTAGCAGCTCCAATGATCATAAAATTTGGGACTGTCATGTTGTTTCTCTTTTTGTGATGGTTAATTTCTTGCCTAACGATGCAATGCCTATCACCAAGCCAAGGATAATCGAAAAAATGGCTAAGATGAAATAATTAACAGCTATCGAAGGACTCAGTTTTGCAAATAGAAAAAGTAGCGAAAAGCTGAAGAAATTAGCAAACAAAGAACAAACTGAAAAAACTGAGCTTCTTATTGAGTTCTCTTTAAAACTGGTATTTATCGCTTCAACGAGGGTTGGTGTTAAGTAACCCCAAAGAAACCTGTAAAGGCACATTACTGCAATAATATAGAAAAGAGTTTCAATGGATAGTGCTAAGTTTATGAATGCCAAACCAAACAAAAGTGATAATACTGCAACAAACACATAACTATTTTTTAAAATTTTCTTAACTTGAGGTGTGGTTTTTGAGCTCAAGATTCCAAAAATTGTTATAAAAAAGTATATTAAACCATTTTTTGAGCTGGCAAGGTTGATTTCATTCAGATAGGGTTGGAGAATTTGGTAGCCAACAATGACAAATGAATTCAAAATAACATATATGAAACACCATATCTTTAGGGTTCTGTTCGAGAAAATCTCAATAAAACTTTTTTTTGTTATGACAAATAAACTACCTTGTCTCTTGATGTTTACAGTTGGTAAGAATGCAGTAATAAAGGTGAGAACTAGTGTTGAAGCGATAGTAGCGTAAAACGGAAAAAAATGATTAACGGTGTTAAGGTAATAGCTCAACAGCGATGCTGACGCTATACTACTCCAGACAAGAGTCATGCAATTTGATAGTACTTTTTTATACTGAAACTTGTTTTGTATTGCTTGTTTGTTTTCTTCAAAGTAATTGTATACTAAAGATTGGTTGGCTCCAGAATGAAGTGTTCTACCAATGGCGAAAAGCACTTCCCCAAAGAATATATACCAATAGCTGCCAAATGTTAGAAAGAGGGTGGATAAGAAAATCAGAACAGATCCAAGAAAGAGAGATGTTTTTTCACCAAAACGATCTGCTATTAAACCAGTTGGAAGCTCAAATAGAAACATTGAAATAGAGAAAACAGAGAATAAATATACGATTTCATTGTTTGTTAATCCCCTTGTTTTTTCAAAAAACACAGCAAAGAACGGCATGTAAAATATGAAGCTTGAAAAAAAATAAAACAAATAAAAAGAAGCTATATTATTTTTGATGTTTTTATGTGACAGCACGTTCAGCTCCCTTTGACCAGTTCCTTTGTTAATAATAGCTTTGCCTCATGACTTCTCATTTCATTCTTATAATGTTTCAATAAGTGTTTATTATGCGCAGCAAGACAACGATTTGAATCGTGAGTCAGATCACTCTTTTTGTCCAAAAGAAAATCAACAGCGCTATAAAAAGTCTTAAAAAAAATGCTGTTTAATTCATGGTACCAGTTTTCAGAATAAGGGTCTTTGGGCTTGGTATGCCATTCAAGTGTTACGGGTTTTGTAATAGATACATAAGATTGAAGAGCTGGAATGTAAGTTTTGAGAAGTTTCCTAGAAAGTGAATAGATGTTTTTAACTAGGCCGTCAGTGATTTTTATTTCTGGCTTGTTTTCTTTTCTGATTAATAAATTATTTGCATTTAATTTCTTTTGTATTGATGTCCCGAAGTAGGGTTCAAGTATAGAGGTTATGAGAAACGGCTTTGCTTCGTTAACAACTTTCAACATTTCCTATAGCGCTCACCTAAATTCCCCCCACTTTGCTCAGATAAAATCCCCCCCCCATTAACACCCTCTTACTGCGTTGATTGAATTGGACAGTCTGTTGCTAGCTGCAAAGCTTTCTGAAAGTTATTGA
>JADGCS010000087.1 GCA_015228875.1 Deltaproteobacteria bacterium
TTTATGAAACCTCTCATTGCCCCAAAATCTTGCAATTTCAAGCTCGAAATCGCAAAGAACAATCATGGTGTATCCAGTTTTGGCGGGATTCCCTTGATTCGCAAGGCTTTGAACGAAATTGGTCTTGTAAAAAAAATTCAGGATACTTTTTATCTTAAGGGCTATCTCAAACACGGCGGCTACCAAGACGCCCAGATTCTCGAAGCTGTTATTTTGTTGTTGGCATCGGGCGGCGCTTGTTTTTCAGATTGGAAAACACTCGTTGACGATCCAGGTTTTAAAAAAATGTTTGGCACCTGTATGTCGGTTGATGTGATCGAACGTTATCTCGCAAGACTCTCTGTGACCTTTATCGATACAAAAACAGAAAAGGGCCGAGTTGGTCGCTGTGGCTCAGTGGAGTTTTTACACGCGGAGCTAAAAAACGGTTGTGGGCTTAAACGATTTCCCTCAGGCAATTTTGGTGTCAATGCCGCCTGGTGCAGCCTTGGTGTGCTTACACATAATGTGTTGCGGATTATTCAGCGTTACGTATTGCCGTCACAATTTAAGAATGTCGAAATCAGGACGCTGTATCATCGTCTGATACGCAGTGCGATTTGGGTAAACCACCACGTTGTACGCACCTTCTGTTATTGATATGCTGGCGCCGCATACAGGCTTTTTGCATCTAGACTCTCATCAAAGACAAGCCACGCGAGAAAGGGCCATGGCTCAACTTGATCATGCAAGGAGATTACTCTCGGGTGAAGCCATGCCCCTTCTCCCGCGCTTATTTGGTTCCGCACAACATCAGGCCGCCAAAAAAATAGACCGAGTCTTGAGAACGCTCCTGCCAAAAGAAGCGCTCCCAGACCATGCAAAGCCTGAGCACATCGCCGCGGCACTTGCAAGTCAGGACAGCGATGTCTCCATAAGACTGCGAGCTAATCCTCCCTCTCAAAAAGATTGGAGGAATTGCCCGCTAAGTCTTGAATTTGAAGGGTCTGACAGGGATCGCCTGCCAATATTAGGCATTGATTTAAGTTATATCGCCCATGCGGATGCTGCTCAGTCCCCGTCATTTCCACTCATCATAGGGGGCCACAACGCTGGTTCATCTGAAATATTTTTTCACGATAAGCAATCTCGCCCCCACGCCTTAATCCCTATCAGCGGCAATCACGGCCTGGCAACACCACACGCGGCCATCATGTTTTTTCCAAAGGCCGCAACACTTGAGGTATGGGCCCTGCCCACCGTTAATTCCTTGAACGAACAAGGAGCAGTTGAGATGGTCATAGACGGTATGTATCCCGTTGCCATAAAACATTATGACCGTATTAACCTCTTAGAACAAGGCGGAGCTGTCTTGCTTAATCTTGCTATCATAGATAAGGGCGGCACAAGGCACAATGTAGCGGGTGTCCACGTTTATATGGACCCCAATAAACAAACCATGCGACCAAGGACTGCCGCCGAATACAGATCACAAAGGGTTGGCCTCCTGCCGGATCAGACAGTCACTATTGAAGAAGGCGCGTTACATAACAGTATTTACCCACCCGACCTCTTAAAAACAATCCCTCACCGCGGCGTGTACGCGCTTGTCAGGAGACACGCAATCAACGGCGTAAAGTGGACTTCTCCAAAACTTGAGGTCCGTTTTCACAGGGGAAATAACGGTGTCACGCCCGAGGCGCTCTTTCTTGACGATCGTGTGAGCGCCGGTGAGGAATTGATGGCACTTGGGACGTACACACTTACAGAGCAGGGCTTGATGATTGACGGCAAGGGCCAGACCCATACCACCACTTACACGTCCATATTACACATTGCCTCATCAGAGCACATAGCAAGAGATGCAGGCATTGGTGATGCCGCATACAATATTGGACAAATGCTTCAACAAACCAAAACAGAGATCAGCACTTACTGGCAAATTGAAATAGGGAAGATAGAACGGGAAAAGGCACTGGGCGGGGGTGTGGACATTGTAAGAAACGCGCAGGACGTACAAGCTACTTTGCTCATGGCACGGTTGAAAGACAACTTAAGGTTTGCGCTTGTTACGGGAAAAAACCTGACAGGTCACCTCTACACCGAACTGCGCGTTGCCACGGGCTATCACCCATCCCCCACCTTTATCCTGCCCAATGCGGGCCAATCAAACAGTCCCGAACGGATCATTGCAGAAGGGACCTTGCAAAAAGATGATGAGGGTATACCGCGCGCAATAATCAATGATTCAGCCAATGCTTCATCGACAACAGTCGAGGGCTTTAACCGATTGAGAAATTTTGCATCACTGGCATTAGGGATCAACATCATGCCCGGTTTGGGATGGGCACAGGAACTAGTGGCTGTTGCCGAGCGCGTCCGCGAAGATTTAACTCGATATGAATTTGGGCCCGACAAATTGCGCATCAGACGGATTAATGACAGGGCAAGCACATCTGACATACGTGAGCATTTAGGTTTATTAGGCAACAAGTATGTCCTTGTGGAGTGGCAAGACATTAATGGCAATACCCACCGCGAACTGCGTACATTTGGGAATTCGAGCTTAATCAATCACAGTCACATGGCCGGTGCTGTTGGATACAATCCAAGGAGAGACCGTGAATACGTGGTTGCCGCCGGTGCCTTTAGTTTTGATATGGTAGACAATATACTAGAATTTGACGGCTCGAGTATGGGTTTTCCAACAACGAAGGATTCGGTTGATAGCGGTAATGAATCTGCGGACGGTATCCCAGTTGTAAGACAAAACGGCGGGATCAATGAGGTTGTGAAGTATTTGGCCAATCTTGGAGTACAAGCGAGAATGAGAACTGAAGAAAAATGACCAGCCGATTTTGAAAATGGATATTTCCCTACCCGAAAAACGAATAACGTGATCGAAGAACGAAATTTGGCGCATGCCCTTTGTCGTTCACGTTCTTCGTTCTTCGTTTAAAATTTGGCTTGCGCCAAATTTTGTGGGCCCACCTGGGTTTGAACCAGGGACCTACCGATTATGAGCCAGTTGCTCTAACCAGCTGAGCTATAGGCCCGATATGTTTAAACCTAGATTCGGCAGTTAAAGAGTACAAGGCGACGGGAGATACGGGATTTAATTGGGTTCTGCGCGACTTCCCGTGCTTCACCTGTTGGGTGAGCAACTTTGACTCTCCGAACCCAATTAAATCCCGTATCTCCCGTCGCTTAGGGCGGTTCAATAGCCGTTTTTAGGATGATCACCAACATCGGGACAAAAGGATTCTTTAAGGACAACCGCCCTGCACTGATGGGGGGTTGGGTAGAGGATCTTTGTGGTGGTCGTCGTGATGACTGTACGCCCCTCATCGCGGAGCAGATGCGCAAGCCGGAACATCAGCGTTGTCTTGCCCCCGCCACCCACAAGATAGACGTAACGGTTTTTTTTGAGATTAAACTCGACCTTTATGTCCCGAAAAGAATCCAACCACAACCTCCAATACAGACCCGCTGATCGTGCGCGCCTTGTCCGAAATGGTGTCACAATAAGAGACATCACCGCGCGGGTCGATGTCGCCCATTTTCTGTCCCTTTTTTACCACCAGCCCCGGGTAACAAAGCCCCCGGATCACACCGGCAATCCCTGCCGTGATATGAATGCCACACACAGAGCCCACAACATCACCGGCGTTGATGAGATCACCGATCCCCCTGACCGCCGTAAAAACCCCGTCTGCAGGGGCCCTTAGGACCCTTTCCCCCGTATAACCGCCAATGGCGCCAGGAATTCCCGTGTTTTTATCTGCAGAGCCTTCCCTGATCATGCGCCCCAGGTGATGACCGCGATTGGTCTCGATGACAACGTGAACATCCTCACCCGCAGTAAAACCGGGACCAAGGGCAATGGTGAGGGGGGCATCGCTCATGGTTGTATCGAGATTTTTTTTTAGGATACGGGCATCCACAATCACATCAGGCTGCCATTGGTTTTTAAGACTGCCCGCAGGGTCAATAAAGACGGGGATAAACGGCCAGTCAAATGCGGACAGAAAAGCGGTATCTGCCAGACTCTTTTTGACCCCTTTAACACCCTCGATGATCACGTCTCCATTGTACAGGGCAGAGCAAAAAGCGACCCTTCTGCGCACCGCGGTGGGCCTTTCTTGCTCGGTCATGGCAACCCGAAACCCGCATTGATAAAGACGATGCGCCACAGCGGAGGCCTGTTCGCCTGCGCCTTTGATGAGGATCTTTTGGGACATGGTGGGTGTATATATTCCCCGTTAATAATAACAATATTTTTTTGTTTTATTTTATTTTGTTTTTGGCTTATGAGCGCGGGGTCCCGTGTTTCGTGTACGTGTATCGGGATTTCATTGGGGTATCGGCAAACGGTAAGCCACTGGACTCTGACTCCAGCATTTCTAGGTTCAAATCCTAGTACCCCAGCAAAATTTTTTCGCAGAAAAAATTTTCATCCATTTTCCATTTTCCATTTTCCATTTTCCATTTTCCATTTTCTATTTTCCATTTTCTATTTTCCATTTTCAATTCGCCATCGTTTTAAATTTTCTATTTTTGGTTTCACATTTTCAAGAGACAAAAAAACCCGGAACCATCTGGTTCCGGGTTTTTTATTGACCTTAACTAAAAGGAGGGCGTAGGGCCGCGCGGCACCGGCAGTTTTGGTTTTGGTGTCGGTGTCGGAACTGGTTTTGGAAGCGGGATGATACCAGCGTCCGCCCCGCAATACCCAAACCCTGTCTTTTTATCCTTGAGACAGGAGAACTTTCTGTTCAGGGTCTTGCAGTCGTATACCACAGGGGCTCCCGGTTCGGACCTGCTCTGGCAGACCTGCTCTGCGAGTTTGCCGTCAACGCGACAGTAGTCATTGTACGGTCTAAGCGGCGTGGGTTTAACCTGCAACGAAGTCCCTCTTTGGTACATCAAGCTGCCGTCTTTTGCATCGGGGTCGACGCAAGACCTGACGGGGGGAGGAGTTTCACACGTACAGGTTTTCTCATTGAGTCTATCCCCCGGTGTGGGACAAATGTAGGTGCGAGGGTTGATCGAGGGGCAGGTGTCAACACAGTCCGCAATGCCATCACTGTCGGAGTCTGTGTCCGGACGACCGCAACCGCAGGCACCCGGCGCAGTTTTAGCCGGATCATCGCGACAGAGATCATGGCAATCCGGCGTGCCATCCTGATCGTGATCATTATCCGAAACATTACACCCACAGACACCGGGCGCAGTTTTAGCGCGGCTCTGGGGACAGAGATCATTGCAGTCGTATGTACCGTCGCCGTCAGAATCTCCCGTTTCTGCAACCCCGCACCCGCAGGCACCGGGCACACCCTTTTCGGGGTCAGCCGGGCAAAGGTCTTCACAGAAGCGCTGGCATCTGGTGTAGTTCCATACACCCTCGATACAATTTTCTACACCTGCACAGTCTTCCTGACACAGGGGGATATACCTCGGATCCGGCATGCCAACGGGGCATTCGCACTGACAAAATTCTCTGACAAACTCCTGGCCAATCTTGATCCCGTCGCGACAAACCAGAGCAGATGCGGTGTTTGTGCCATCAACACACTTTGCGCAATCCGTTGATGTGGGATCCGGAGTATCACACCCGCAATCGCCCGGTGTGACCTTGGCCGCATCCGCGGGGCATGCGTCTTCGCAGTCCATGACCCGATCGCCGTCCCCATCCTGATCAGGTGTACCACAGCCGCAGACACCGGGCGCTGTCTTGTCGGGATCTTCAGGACACAGATCTGTTTCGGGACAATCCCCGGGGATGGGGAGCGGTTCGGGAAGATTTTCCCAGTCTAAAGAATCCCAGTCGATGTATGCAGTATAGTAGGTGGATCCAGATTCCGAATATCCCGAAACGGGAGAGATAATATCATTCCATATTACATTAATATCGGGCTCAGCGGTAGCGTACCCATAATGCCCAGTAGCGTCATAAGCAAAAGAGTACTCACCAGTATTATACCTTAATATCGCGCGTTGGTTAGGTGTTCTACTTGTAACGGGGATAACAATTCCATTAAAGATAGAACTGTCACCCTTGGGATTAGGAGCGCATCGTATCCTTCCGGTCCAAGCTACCGGATCCGGGTAGGCCGGCAATTCAGGATCGATACGAGTGTCTGTCATGACATCATAATCTTCAAAATCATCTCCTAAAGGAACACAATTATAGTGCTTTGCAAGATAACGCATACGCCTTGAGGCCTCAGTTTGTCTCTGTTCTTCAGTAAGCCCTCTCGGCAATTCCATAACAAATTGTCCTTCAAAATAATCGATTTCATCAGGCGTACAGGGTACTGGCTCGGGCTCGACATCCCACGCAAAATATCCCGGGAAATAACCACCCGTGTAAGCAGTACGCCCTGCTCGCAGGTGATTCCAAATCATGTTTCGGTTTCTGGGATCAGGTTCATCGTACGCATTAAAGAGGTTGTAGATGTCCGTAGAAGCGGCCGGCAGGTCAAGGTCGTCTATGTTGGCATGGGTTGTAGGATCAATGGCACAGGCAAGATGCCATGACTCGGCCGTGGTAATTCCATCAACCTCATCGTGAAAACGATTTAACAAACTGGTCGTCCCCGGCAGCACACCCGTCAAGACACAGTCAAACAGCTTGGCAATGTATTTTAATCTGTATAACGCTACTGCCTGTTTGGTCTCGTCATCAAGCCCTCCCGGCACCTCCGTAACAACTACCCCAATAAAACTTCTTTCAACATCATCACCGCCACCACAGGTATTGGGACCTTTTAGACTACACGGTGTAGAACAAGCCACCAATGTTCTGGCATCAACACATTCATTGCCAATGCAGCATCCCTGATTAAGTGGAGGAATAGGGGGCACACACAGAGTACCGTCAGGACTCAACATCTCGCCAGCAGGACACTCGCAGGTACAGGTATCCTTGTTGAGTACTGTCTTTGGCTCTGTACAGAGGACTGTGGGGCAAATCGGCTCTGGTTGATTACAATCTATAACCCCGTTGAGATCCAAATCTTCATCAGCAACACCGCAGCCACAGACACCGGGCACGCCCTTGTTGGGATCAAGCGGGCAATCGTCTACACACGCACAGACATCGACAGAGGCATCCCAACGTCCCTCTTGGCACTCGAGATCAAGACTTCGCACAAACCATTCAGTACAATGTTCCTGACAAGGAGTGACGGGTTCAGGACACACTTGGTCCTCACAGGCGCAGGCGTTGTCTGGATTGGGAATTCCGCCGCCCATGCATGAATTTTCACACACGCAATCACATGATCCTGGGGACATCACCTGGCCAGCGGGACAGCCCAGGGGGCAATTAAGACGGCACGCGCAGGCAACAGGATCAAGTTCCTGCGGTGGGGTACAGGTCAAGGTACATAAAGGCGGGACAGGTGTATCACGATCAAAGTGTCCCGCATAAAACTTGCCATCGTATTGCCAGACTACGTTGGTATCGGGGGCTGTGTTTAAGGCACTGTTGAGATACTTGGTGTCCTTGACCCATCCTGTATCTGGAAACTCACTGATCAACTCCCCAATAAACTTTGGCGGTATATCAATGCCATCGTCGCTTACTGATGCATGGGTTCTGGGGTCTCTCGTGCACGCAAACAGACACGACGACCTTATAGCGTAGCCTGTTTCGGTGTATTCTGTGAGATCCTGATTTTCGGCTTCGCAATCGTAGGGATAAGTACCAGAAAAATTTACGCCGGTGCAGCCAAAGGCGGTAAGGATGCCCTCAAGATGACCGTCTGGAAGATTGTATTCTCTCTCCCCCATCTTAAAACTAAACACTCCATAGAATTTGCCATCACCTGAGGACGGTTGAGACCAGTTGGGCCAATTTCCAAGATACTTGTGACGCTCATGCCCGTTTTTGTCGTTCGAATGCCATAAAAAATTTGCAGTTCCAGCTCTAAAGGCAGAATCAACTGCATCGACAAGGCCAGTAGGATTTAGAGTTGTAGTCACATCACGATAGTCTGCGTCTGTATCCACAGACTCATGGGTTGCTGGATCAATGGCACAATTAACGAGGACATTCCCCGTAAATCGGCCATACGTCAAACCATCTTCTCCACGATAACTGCTGACGTAGCGAACGGCATCAACTTTTATGGGACCAACAACATGCTTGGAATAACGCCCCACGCAATTGAAGGCATAGGCCAGCGTATGGGCCCTTTGTTCGAGAAGGACCTGCATCGCCGGTTTTTGATCCGCAAGTGGATATCTGGAACCGGGGGCAAGCGCAATGCCCGGTGCGGTCACATGAATCGTAAAATCACCATCAATGTAGAAGTCCTCTGCGATCGGCGCCGATTGAGCAGACACACCACCGACCAACATCATTACGACACAAAACAGCAGACCATAAAGCAAAGCTTTTTTTAGCATCATACGTTGATCTCCCTTTTATAAAAATTTTGACCTCACAACTGTAATCAAAATAATTGGTATGCAATACGCATGCCACTCAAACAAACAAACTACTTCTCCACAATGTCGCGCAATAACTTAAAATTTATAAGACTTCAATTAAATTGCTAAAACTTATAAAAAAAATACTTGACTCAAAATGATAAAAAAAAAAAAAACCACCTTAATTTTGATAAAATCCCGGCACGATTTTTATACTTTTGACTCGCAGTGCAACAGGGGCTTTCTATTCCATTGACCGATTTTATTTTACCAATACGATACTCAATATACATCACATCACGCACGACACACGACACACAAGACCAGGGAGAGATTTATGAACGCAGTCAGACCAGTCATTGCGTCAAATATCGTCAACCTCAGGGCCCTGCACGCCGCGCAGATGGCGACAGATTGGGACTTTCCCACTTACACAACCGCGACAGAGCGCGCGGTGAATCTCATGACAGAGCGCGGACTCTTTCAGGAGTTTGTCACGGCAGACGACGCAGAAATCGCCACAGCGGCAAGGGAGATTCTGGATCTCGAATCATCGGGCAAAAGGCCCGGCAAAAGACCTGTGCAGCGTTTTTTAAACGCCGTCCGTCACGAAATTGCAACACAACCAATGCCCGACCATGAAGAACTTGTTTTTCCAGCCAAAGACTCTCTGCTCGACGTTTCGGCAAGGGTGTTTACAGACCTCACCCCCCTTGCAACAACCCCATCAAAAGAGATTGATCCCGAACTGTTAAAGGTCTTTGCAAAGACCGAGTGGTCTTTTCTTGTGTTTCAGGTTGACGGTCATGGACTCAGTGATGACTACTCACGCATGAACAGGGAACTCAGCCTTAAAGGCACTACAGAGGATGTCCAGATCGCCGTCATGGCACAGGACGCCAAGGGCAGGCTTGTCAATTACCATGTGGCTCACAGCGACCCCGAGAAAGACGGTTTTCTCTCAACATACGAGAACGGTGATGGCCCTGCAACACCTCGGCCCAAAAAAAAGATGCTCAAAAAAGAGGTCATGACAGAGTTCTTGACAGATGCGATACGCCGCTTCCCCTCAGAGCGCGTGATGGTGAGCTTTGAAGGGCATTCGGGTGATCTTAGGGACGTCCTGCCCGCCATCCATGCGGCTTTGAAGGCGGTCACAGAAAAACTGGGTAAAAAAATCGACATCCTCGTCTTTGACTCGTGCTTTATGGCCCAGCTTGAGATCGCCACCGAATTCTCCGATGTGGCACGTTACCTTGTGGCCTCACAGGAGGGCGTCGTCAAGTTCAGATCATTCCCAAACATCGCACGCTTTGCAAGCGCCGGACACATTGAACCAGCGAACCTGGCCACACAAATTGTGCTTAACAACAAAGAATTTACATTTTCCGCAATAGACCTTGAAAAACTTGACGGGCTCAACGAGGCCATCAAGGCCATGGGTGAGGTCATCCTTGATATAAAGGACAAAAAGGCGCTCAAGGAGATCAGGCGTCCGATGACAGAAGTCACCAGTTATTACTCAGAAGGGGTGTTTAGACCCAACTATTATTTTCAAACAATCGACTTTAAGGGGTTTGTCAACGCGCTCGTCGGCAGCGCATACCTTAAGGCCCACCACCCCGATCTCGTGACGGCCGCTCACACAGTCCTTGAGGCCTTTGGTAAAAAGGGAGAGGGCGTGATCCTCGAAGAAAGACACACAGACAAGGTGGATAAATACCTGTTAGACTACACCGATGTCCGCGGGTCAAACGGGCTCTCGATCCATCAGCCGTCCACCCCCAAGCCTTTTAGAAACTCTTACACCCATGTTGATAAATCCCGATTCAACAAGGTGACAAACTGGGACAGGGTCACAGATCATGTGACGGCCACAAGATCGCCCCTGCGCTGGATGAGTTCGGCAGTCCAATTTACTTACGGCGCCGCGCTCAGCGGGATCAACGCCCTCCTGCAGCTCATTCACGAAAAATACCTTAATATAAGGGACAAATATTCAGGCCGTGGAAAATAGTACCGGCTTCACTTAAAAAACGTCTGACCATATGTCACAACCAAAATTAAGCCTCTGGCAGCTCTTTAACATGGCCGTTGGTTTTCTGGGTATCCAGTTTGCCTGGTCCATTCAAATGGGCCAGATGAGCGGCATTTACGAAAGACTGGGCGCAACCACCGAGCAGATCTCGTGGTTCTGGATCGCCGGCCCGATCACAGGGATGCTGGTTCAGCCGATCGTCGGCAATATGAGTGACCACACATGGAATCGACTTGGCCGCAGGCGGCCATTTTTTCTGGTGGGTGCCATCCTTGCGTCCTGTGCCCTCATCGTCATGCCCAACTCCCCGTCCCTCTGGGTGGCTGCCTCGCTTTTGTGGATCTTGGACGCCTCCATCAACATCAGCATGGAACCCTTCAGGGCGCTTGTTGCCGATCTCGCCCCTAAAGAGCAGAGGGGCACGGCTTACAGCTTTCAATCCTTTGCGATCGGCGTTGGTTCTGTACTCTCTTTCGGCATCGGCGGGATTGTGCTTTTCAAGTGGATTGTTGAAACCTATGGGGACAAAGGCACGGCCTTGCTCGACTTCATCCACCCCGTCTGCCCTTCTTCGCTCCACGCGCTCTTTTATATCGGGGCGCTGGTCTTGATCTGCTGCATCCTCTGGACGATCTTCACCACAAAAGAATACCCGCCAGAGGACCTTGCGGCCTTCAGGGTCAAATCAAAAAAAGATAACCCCGTCTTAAAAAGTTTTATCGAGACATGGCGGATCATCCTGGCGATGCCCCAAAACATGAAGCGCCTCTGCGTGGTGCATGCGCTGTCGTGGTTTGCGCTGTTCTGCATGTTTATTTTTTTCTCACCCATGGTCGCTTCAAATGTCTTTAAAGCCGATCCCAACACACCGTTTTACGATGAAGGGATCGCGTGGGCAAGCCTCTGTTACCTCGCGCTTAACGTCGTGTGCTTTCTGGCATCCCCCATCATCGGTTACCTCACGCAACACTTTAGAAAAAAAACCGTGCACGCTGTCAATCTGATCATCGGGGCTGCGGGCTATCTTACCCTGTTTTATGCAGAGTCACCAGTCATGGCGATGGCCGGTATGGCGGTCATTGGGGTCTCATGGGCAAGCATCCTGTCATTACCTTACGCCATCCTTTCTGGCACGGTCCCCAGGGAGCGTTACGGGATCTTTATGGGGGCCTTTAATATTTTTATCTGCCTGCCGCAGATTATCTGCTCACTGGTTGCGGGTCCCCTTGTCTCTTTTCTTGGCGGCGACAAATCAAACGCAATGATCATGGCCTGCATTGCGTTTGCCCTGGCAGCCCTCTTTTTAAAATGGGTTAAGGAACCAAAACCTGGAGAACAAGATGCCGCACACTCTCAGTGAGTCCAATCTTGATTTTTTAAAAGGGGCCCGCTGGTACGGCCACAAGGGGCTTGCCCTCAAAGGGATAAGGGTCATCGACACAGCAGATGTTTTTCAAGACCATCAACTCTGTCTGTTCGAATTTGAATTTAAAGACACCTCCCGCGAGGTGTACCTTATTCTTACCAGGGACAACGCATCACGCTTTGTCCGGATTGGCCAGCCTGTGTTTTTAAACCTGTTTATGCAAACACTGGGCAAAGGCGGGTCATTAAAAATGCAGAACGGCGAGATCCGTTGCGCATCCCTTGGGGGATGGGCGTTTAATACCGCGGCGGCTGCGTATCATAACCTGCCGGCCCTCACCACCAATTCGCTCATCCGTATCGAACACAATCAAACCGACCGACTCATCATCAAGTTTGCCAGACGCCTGCAAAAAGGCTCCAATGTTGAGGTAGAGGTCAACAGGCATCTGGCCATTCACGGTAAAACAGCCTCAGTGCCCCCCCTGCGCGCCTACGCCGTGTACACAAACCATCAGGGCGACCAGTACCACATCGCCGCGCTTTTTGATTTTATCAAAAGCCACGGCAACGGGTGGGCGTGGACCTTAAAATGCCTTGAGGCTTTTATCAAGGAGACCCTGCAAACAAATTGCGATGTCTTAAAAACAAGCGGGGCCTTTTATCATGAACGGATGAGGCAACTGGGCGAGCAACTCGCCGCACTTCATGTGTGTTTGTCCCAAAAAGGCGAGGGCAACTTTGGTGTTAAAAAAATCACACGCGATGATATAAACGCATGGAAACAGGGATGGCTGACACAACTTGAGAAATCATTTGCACTCATCAGGGCCTCAACCGTTGCCAACAAGGATCTGGGGACTGTCAGGGACAATGAACAGCAAATACGCACCATATTTGAATCATCTGGTGACACTTTTCTGAAGCTGGGATACAAGATAAGACAGCACGGCGATTTTCACTTTGAGCAGGTCCTGGTCTGCGATGACGGATTCTGCATTATGGATTTTGAGGGCGAACCCCTAAAACCCTACGCAGAGCGGGCCATTCACTACCCCGCGCTCAAGGACGTTGCAGGTTTACTGCGCTCTCTCAACTACGCCGGTTTCTCGGCCTATTTTAAGGCCTGCCAGACAGTGATCGACCCTGTGATAAGGGACAAAATAAAACAACTCTGCGCACGATGGGAGTCGTGGTCACAAACAGCCTTCTTAAACGGTTATTATGGGAGGCTCAAAGAACAGCAGGCCCCCTTTCTCCCCCTGTCCGACATGCCCACCATCGACATGGCCCTCAAAATCATGATTCTCGACAAGGCCCTGTACGAAATCGAATACGAAATCAACAACCGGCCAGACTGGCTCCCCATCCCCCTCAGCGGCATTTTGGGGGTATTGGAAAAATAAAATCAAAACCTAAAACCCATCACCCCCGAAATATTTGAGTCTGTTTTTTTAAGACCGACAACTGGCTGGCTGTCGTAGCGCATATCAAGACCAATGCCAAAATAAAAATGTTTAACCACCTTAAACTTGAGATTTGACTGCAGCTTGAGTCTGAAATCCTCGGGTGTCATCACGTTTTCAATTCCAAAGAGGGTGTTTTCCCAACTCGTCCACTCCTGGATCTTCCAGTAAAACCTGAAACCGCCCCAGATGGAATGAAGGGACTGCGAGGTCTGCGGACTCACGAGATCCTCGAAGTTGTAGTAATAAGCAGACTCGACACGAAACACAACATTCTCGCGGTCTACAAAGAAATAACCCAGCCCCCCCAGACCGTGATAATTACTCTCGTAACCGCTGGGTTTGTCAGAATACCACCCGCCCTCGACAAAGGCATAAAACTTGTTTTTAAAGTGCCACTCAAATTTATCACTCGCAAAGATAAACCGGATGTCCTCGGCAAGGGGTGTGTTGGGGACAGTACTGCTCTGCGCGTAAGAGGCACCGCCTGTGAGCGTATTGACAAGGGGGCCCCTGGAGAACCCAAACTCTTCGGCAGCACTGAAGGTGTAGGATCGCGTGTTGCCCGATGTGAGCATAAACCCTATTTTGGTATCGTTGTGCACTTTCCACTTGTTGATCACATCGCTGTAAAAATAAGGACTGTGATAATACCAGTTGCCAAAATTGGTATTGCTGGAACTAATCGCTGCCGACGGGTTACTGATCTTGACATCATCAACAATGTTTGTGTCCACCTTGTCGACATCGAACACAGGCTCCGACTTTGTGCCCTGCGCAAAAACGCTCAAGGCAAAAAGGGTCACAAGACAAAAAACAACAGAAAAAATAATGTGTAAGTTTTTCATGGGCCGCCTCGTAAAACATGTGTTTTCAAAAGGCAAGTGTTTGAAACAAGCTGGCGCTTGGCGCAACTACGCGACGAAATCTTCTGTTTTGCATGGGATACACCCGCGCTCGATTGACTTTGAAATTCCTATACTTCAAGTTACTAACTTGACTTTGACGCGATTGCATTCCTCCATTTTGCGAGGAATCCACCCGCGCTCTGTCAACTTTGATATTCCCATGCATAAATCACGTTGATTTATGCCCCGCTGAGAGTTATCTTCCGCAGCCGGTTTACAATCGGTTTAAACTTTATTACAACCCCACACCATGAACACACCACGCACAAATTATCGTCATCATAGCCTGGGCAGCGTGCTGTTTTCTTTGGCGTTGTTCTTCTTGCTTGTGCGGGCTGACCCTGCCTCTGCCGCCCCCGTACTGCGCACGCCAACGGATATCGCGGGCTTTATTCAAAACAACCTTGACCTCTGCCTTGTTAAAGAAAACACAAAAATGGCCGAGGCCTCGCTCAACAAGTATCTCTCAAACTTTTACTATCCCACCATGGGCAGCAACATCGCTTACACAGACAGTCAAAAAGAATCCACCTCGCCCTTCTGGCCGGCAAGGCAAAAGGCCACTTTTTGGGATATTTCTCTCCGGTCTGTCACCCCCGTTGGGGTTGCTGTCGAGGGGGGCGAGACCTTTCTGCGCAGTTACTTAAGCCAGTCATCGCCTCCCAGCGCCTTTCTTCCCTACCCCGCCACCTATTACGAACCTGCGGCTTATTTAAAAATAAGCCTCGACCTGTCCCGTGATCTCCTGGGTTACATGTCACTTAAGGGGATCGATATCTCCAAGACAGATGTGCGCATTTCAAGGGAACAAGAGGCCTTACTCAGACACAAACTCATGGCGCTCTCACTGGATCTTTTCTACCAAATCCCCACGCTCGAAAACATCAAGGCCCTCTCAAAGGGCGTGGTAGCGGACTTTAAACTACTCGATCTCTCCCTTGCAAAAAAAGTAGAACTCTCCCTCGCCGAAAACAGTGATCTTTACAACATAAGGGCGCTGATTTACGAAAATGAGGCCCTGATACACAACACCGATCAGGCCATCCGTGAAGTCAAGCAGGCCCTCGCTGTCCTTATGGGAGACCCCGAGATCATAATCTCCCCGGTGAGTGCCTCAACGGCCCCTGTGCATCAAAAGGTTCATCTTTGCGAACAGCACATGACAGACACCCCCTTTGACACAAGCCTGTCCCGCGAGTTTATCATTTTCGATGACGCGATCCACAAGGCCACACTGGGTGAAAAAATTGCCAAAAGGGAGCTCTTGCCTTCTGTCAATCTCTCGGGGGGCATCACCAGCACAGGCAACGCCAATTCCTACAGCGATGGTCTTGAGGAGGTTGGCGGGATAGACCGTCCCGTCTACGAAGTAGGCTTAAGCCTCTCGTGGCAGCCGTCGGTCAAGCAGACCAGGGCCGTCAAAAAAGAAAACGCGGCCGTCAGAGCAAAAGCCACTCTCGCAAAACAAAAAAGGGTCATCGAACAGCAATCACTCTGGAAAAGTGCAAAAGAAAAAATCAAAATCCTGCGCGACAAAACCTTTCACTTAAGCAGTGCCGTAAAAAATCAACAGGCCCAGATCCACGACTTAAGAGATCAATACGAAAAAGGCAGGATCCCCTTGTTTCAACTGACACAACAGAGGGTTAATTTTTTAAGGACCAGCATCGCACTCGAAACAGCCAAACAAGAAAGGGTCTCCAATATCCTCAAGACCCTGCAGTCCTTTGACCAATTTGATTGCGGGTTAATCCGCTGATTTTTTTATGTCCAGGAATTTCAAAGTCGACAGAGCGCGGGTGCATTCCTCGCATAACGGAAGAACTCAACCGCGTCAAAGTCAAGTTGGTAACTTGTTATGAAGCTTCAGTCCTTATCAATCAACAGGCCCGTGCTTATCTCCTGCGCCTTTTTTCTCACCCTCCTGCTGGGGTATCTGGGGCTCAAAAGCATGCCCGTCGATTTGTTTCCCGATATTGCCTTTCCAATTATTACGGTCACCACAATTTATCCCGGCACCACACCAACAGATATAGAGACCCTGGTGTCCAAACCGCTCGAGGACGAACTGAGCACCATCTCGGGGATCAAAAAACTAAGTTCGATCAGCCGCGAGGGGATGAGCCTGGTGGTTGTCGAGTTTAACCTTGAAACCGACATCAAAGACGCCGAACAACAGGTGAGAAACCACATCTCGTTTGTACGCAACAAACTCCCCGATGACATCAACGAACCGGTCATCATGAGGGTGGATCCCTCCAACGAACCCATCCTGATGGTCGCCCTGATAGCCGATCTTAACGAAGGTGCGCTCTACGACCTGGCCGAAAACAAGATTGCCCCCAAACTCCAGCAGATCCCGCAGGTCGGGCTTGTGGAGCTTATGGGCGCCAGAAAACGGGAGATCCACGTCAAGGTTGATCTTGAAAAACTCAAACAACACAAAATACCTGCCTCGCAGCTTGCCCGCACCATCGCCCTTTCGGGAAAAAATATCCCGATCGGCAAGATCGACGAAGACAAAATAGAAAAATCATACCGCCTCATCGGCGAATACCCCACCATCGCGGACATAAGAAACACCATCATCACGTTTGCCGGTAACGATGTCCCTGTCAAGGTGGGAGACGTGGCCACCATCGAGGACACACTCGAAGACGAAAAAACTCGCATCTTTGTCAACGGCGAAAAGGCCATGGTCCTCAATGTCTACAAACAGTCCAAGACCAACACCGTCAAGGTGGCGGACAATGTCTCAAAAAAAGTTGCAGAGCTTCAAAAGGAGCTTCTCGCCATAAACAAAGACTACAAACTCTTTGTCGTTGTCGATATCTCTGTGATCATCAAGCGCAATATCCTCGATGTCAAAGAATCCATTTTTTTGGGTATTGCGCTCGCCATTATTGTGGTCCTTTTTTTTCTTGGCAACTTTCGCTCCACCATCATCACGGGACTGGCACTCCCCAACTCACTCCTGGGGGCCTTTATTCTCATGTCGTTTGCCGGCTTTTCGTTTAACGTGATGAGTCTTCTGGGCTTAAGTCTTGCCGTGGGCCTTTTGATTGACGATGCCATTGTCGTGCGTGAAAATATTTACCGCCACATCGAAATGGGCAAACCCGCAAGGGAAGCGGCCATCACGGGTACCAAAGAGGTCACGCTCGCCGTGATTGCCACCACCTTCACCCTGCTTGCCGTCTTTGGTTCGGTGGGATTTTTGCAGGGCGTTGTGGGGCGTTTTTTCAGGGAGTTTGGCCTCAGCGTGTGCTTTGCGATGATCATCAGTCTTTTGGATGCCCTTTTAATGGCGCCCATGCTCTCGGCCTATTTTGCAGGCAGGCCCCCTCAACAACAACACAAAAAATTCATCCTGCTGCGCCCCCTGTATTTTCTACTCGAGGGTTTTGTAAAATTTCAGGAAAGGTTGTCTGTCTTCTACGAAAGACTGCTGCGGGCTGTGCTCCGGCACTCTCTTTTGTCACTGGGGATCAGCCTCGTCATTTTTGTCATCAGCGTGTATCTTGTCAAATTTATCCCAAAGACTTTTTTGCCCCCGCAGGATTTTGGTGATTTTATGGTCATCATGGAAGACCTCCCCGGCACAAATCTTAAAACCATGACATCCTCCGCACGGCAGGTTGAAGCGCTCATCATCAAGTGCCCGGAGATCAAAAGCACCCTTCTCACAGTGGGCGACAAAAATGGACAGTCCAACAAGGCAAACATCTATGTGCAGCTCGTCGACAGAAACAAGCGCACCATGAACACCACCGAGTTCAAAGAAATCCTGCGTCAGAAGCTTGTGCCTTTTTCATCTATCGCACCCAAGGTCACCGACGTCGACATGATCGGTGCCGGGATGCGTGTCTTTAACGTCAATATTGTGGGGCCGGATCTCAAACAGCTCGAAATCTTTGCCATGAAATTTTACGAGCGCATCAAAAATCATCCCGCGCTGCTCGAGCCCGAAGTCAGCCACAAGCCCGGCAAACCTGAGGTACAGGTGGTGATCAACAAGAACAGCGTGGATCTTTTTGGTGTGACCTCCGACATGATCGGACAGGAGATCAGAACGCTCGTTGAGGGTGTGGTCCCCGCTGTCTACCGCGAAGCAGGAGACGAGTACGACATCCGCATCAGGGCCAAAGAGGATCAGCGGGATCTTGCCAAAAGTTTCGAACAGATCATCATCCCCAACATCAATCACACCATGATCCCCTTAAGCAAAGTGGCCTCTCTCGAGAAAACAAAGGGGCCGGTCAATATCAACCGCGAGGATCGTGAGCGCTTTATCCGCATCTCGGGTGATATCCGTCCCAAAAGCGTCGGCATGGGCGGGCTCATGAACGACATCAACAAAATCCTCACGACAGACATGCCCCTGCCGCAGGGCATGAATTACACCTTTGTGGGACAGGCCGAAAATTTTAAGGAACTCATAGACAACGTCATCCTCGCGCTCTTATTGGGTGTGGCCTTTATTTATCTGGTCCTCGCAAGCCTCTACGAGTCATTCATCACGCCTTTTACCATCATGCTTGTCCTGCCCCTTGCCGCCTGCGGGGCCTTTATTGGTCTCTTGGTCACGGGCTTCTCTCTCGATATCTTTTCGATGATCGGGTGCATTCTGCTCATGGGACTTTCGACAAAAAACTCGATCCTGCTGGTTGATTACACCGTACAGCTCATCGCCGAGGGTTACGAAAGATCCGAGGCCATTGTCCGCGCGTGCCGGGTCAGACTGCGTCCGGTGTTGATGACCAGTTTTGCACTTATTGCGGGCATGGTCCCTGTAGCTATAGGACTCAACGAGGCCTCACGACAACGCATGAGCATGGGCATTGCGGTTGTAGGCGGGCTGATCAGTTCGACACTCCTCACTCTTATAGTCATCCCCGCAGCCTTTAGTTATGTCGATCGATTTAACAACTGGGTTCTCAAAATATTTAAAAAAATCTCGCAGACAGACTCCCCACCCACGGGTCAACCAGAGGGACCTTCGGGGCAATGACCCCTCCCAATCAATTACTGCTGCTTCACAAAAAAAAACGCACCTTTTAAAAAAAAATGCCGATAACTATCGCATATGCAAAGGGATCCCCTATCTCACACAAACGTCTTGGCTTTATGTTTTGTAACGAGACATGATTTTTTTGTACCCCTGAGAAACAGGGCATTTCCCGCCAGATGCTGTATGTGCTCTATCAGGGGGCTCATTCATTTGTTTTTTTCTCAAAACAAAAACCAGAAAGGGAAATAGTCATGTTTTCTGCACAGGCAAACCCTCTTAAAGGAATTTATAACATCCCGTGGGAATCAACACGCCCCATTCTTACACAAGAGATAAGAAGCGCTATTGTTGAAAACTATCGACAAGGCGCAAGTGCTTGTATGGGTGTTGACCTGGCTCAACCTCGAGCAGTGATACAGGAACAAATCGCTGAAACACGCCTGCATCTTGGACCAGGTGCACATAAAAGCGAAGATCCAGCAATAAAATCTGCTTATCAACTTACAGACAACGTGGTGACTGTGGCTGAGTGTCTGGAGCGCTTGAGTTTGGTCATCAGGGGAAATCCGGGCAATACCCGATGGCAGTGCCTTCCCGCTGATTTTGATATCTACCTGAACCTTCTCAACCAATGGTTCCCAGGTGAAACAGACCCCTTGGCAGTTCTCAACAAGGGCGCCCGCCTGTTTCTACTGATACACGGACAAAACAGTCCTCATGATATTAAGCCCAGAGAGGCCTGTGTCTGGCTTGCAACAAATATTCTGGCCCACTCAGCCCAAGTGCTTCTTGGAAAGAATTTTGCACCAACAAACGGGGTCCTGCCAAAGAACACCGTTGCAGGGGGGAATCTCGACGAATTTAAAGAACAATTCAGGGCACGGGGCGGTATCTGGCACTACCCCATGGACCCTTTAAGAATGGGAGCGTCTTTCCCGGCAGGGGAATACGATAGAATCCAGATATCACTGGTGCCAGAACCCATGACGTACATCATAGCAACCGGACCTTGGGATAACTTAGCGGCAAGTGAGGTCATTGTCCCCGGACCGATCCCCCCCTCATCAGTCCTCCTGGAGGTTGATCGCGCCTCTTTTGATGCCTTTCTTCAATTACAACACGGTAACAAATCACAATTCGATGACAAACCACAATACGCTGGCAGATACTTTGCCAGTGCGCTGCAATTGATCCTTCAAAC
>JADGCS010000088.1 GCA_015228875.1 Deltaproteobacteria bacterium
GATTGAAGTTGGCATGCAGCATAAAAAACTGGGAACGTATTTCTATTCATCTGCGAGAAAGACCCAGAAAACGAATTTCTCAGTGGACGACGTATCATGACGGTTATTAAGTTAGCGCTTATGCCCCTTGACCCCCCATCACCCCCCCTAATCCACACTAATCACCGTTGTAAACGATGCCTCGGTGCCGTCGGTTTCTGATGCAAGAATCTTCAGCCTGTAGCTTTTTGCTTCAAGGGCCTGCGTGTCCATTGTGGCTTCAAAGGTCATCAGCCCATTTGCAGAAGAACCCCCTGCGTCAATAGTTGCTGTCTGCACCGTTTCTGCGTCATCAAGTATTGTTGCTGTGAGAATCACATCGGGATCGCTGCTTTCAACTTCAGCATTGATGGAGAGAAGATCGTCCTCTGCGGAATAAGAAATATTGACTGATTGCAGTGTCAGATCCAGTGAATCCTGATCGGAAAGGGATGGGACAGCAATATCGGAATTGGGGTCCGATGCGTCATACGTGATATCTGCCGCCTCGTACGAGATCTCGCTGACCTCTTCATCTGGCACCTGCAGGACCGTATCTACATAGGCAAAGACCACGTTGTCCCAGTAGAAGACAACCACAAAGCGGTAATGACTGCCCTGTGTCAGATTAAGTGATGGTGAGGTCACCACGTCATTGCCATCGCTGTCTTCGGCAAAACTTAAAGACCTGTGATAGATCTGCGATACGGTACTGCTGTAGATGGTCAGTGTGCTGGTAAGGCTCGCACTCACTGCGCTGAGTTCCGGCG
The DNA here is from genome assembly GCA_015228875.1 of Deltaproteobacteria bacterium. Lineage (GTDB taxonomy): Bacteria > UBA10199 > UBA10199 > UBA10199 > JADGCS01 > JADGCS01. Next base: position 789 of record JADGCS010000088.1, read on the forward strand.
GCAGGACCATCAGGGTCACCCTTGGTTCCTGCGAAGATGTCTGCGCGCTTGCCTCTGTTGCACTACCACTCGTGCTGCACGAATCCAGCAGCAGAAAAATCAGAGAGAGGCACACAAGTTTTGTTATTATTTTTGAATTTATAAATAAGAGACGCATGATTCTCCCGTTGATCATGTTTTTTTCCCCTGTCATGGTGGTGGTGTTGTCGGCACAGGCCCTGTAAATGTCACAGATGACTCCCCTCCCGAACCGCCGCCGCCACTGCCGCCGCCGCTGCTACCTCCTCCGGCCAATGCTACAATGGCCCCTATCCCGCCGCCCACAACAACCACTGCCGCACCGATCAGGGCGTACATCAATGTCTTTTTCTTCTTGGCTTTTTCTTTGTCTTTGGCTTCGGGTTTCTTCTCCGTCGTCCTGGTTTCATCAGCATCATCTTTTGGTGTCTGTTTCTTTTTGGGATCACTGATCTGTTCGAGCTCTTTTCCCTTTTCAAGGTGTTTGCCTGTCTTGAGTGCAGCAACCCTTGTGGCCTCGTCCTGCGGTTGTATAGTCGCCATCTGATTAAGCACAGGACTTTGCTGCAGGTCCATCGCCCTCTGGAGCGCAGCCACCTGAGCCCCACTCCAGTAGTTGGTGTTCACAGCGGCAAAAGAGGTCTTTGTCGTTGTTGCAATGTAGTCGCTTGCCATCTTGGCAACCCTGTCGGCATCGACCTCGATATCGGGTATTGCGTAGAGCTGCGGTACAGAAACATTCCCGCTCTTGACATCAACCACTGACAGCAGCATCTGGTATTGTCCCGACAGTTTTTTCTTTTTAAGGAGGGCACCTTCTGCCTCTATGGATTCAAGTTTAATCAGCGCCACCTGCTCTGCGCCCACATCGCGGCCCATCCCCTGTGCCAGCGATACCAGGCTTGGAAAAAACGTGTTGATCATACCCAGTGAATGATAGCTGGTGGTCACTGGTGACTCGGTAAATACCGGCAGGTTTTCATCGTAGGCACTTACGACAACCACATTGTCCGGCTTGGACGCCTGAACAAGGTGTCTGCGCATATTACTACCCACAGAAACAATCTGCGTCATGTTTCGCGGAACCTTGACCGTGATCGAGGATTGTGCCCCACGAAAAACACCGTTAATGTAAATGGGAAAGGTTTCACCGTTCTCCACATTAACAGTCATGTCTGTGAGATTATTTGTGGCCATAAAATTGTCGTAGGCCTTTTTGTACAAAAAACGCGTTCGGGGAGACAGGCTGCTGTGGGTCAGAATTTTCTCGTCTACATTGTAACTGATTGCCTTCATCGCAGAGGCTGTGGCGGCATCATCGTTTCCAATTTCAAACTCGATCTGCGATTTAAGAAGATAGGCATTAACAATATTACCTGATATCCCGGGATTATCTGTCAGCATGCCGATGCATAAGCGCACTTTGGCGAGTGCTGCACTGAAATTGGAGGCGAGGTATAAATCCTTTGCCCTGCTAAACGCTTCATCTCCGCTCGTCCACACCTGCGGATTTTTCGTGATGCGTTCTTTTTTTATTTTGACTTCTTTGGGAACATCAACCCGCTGCCCCCTGATGAGTGTGACTTTATCGCTTCTATCCAAAAAGCTTTCCAGCTTTAAATGCATCCTGCTCAGTTGATCTGTCGGAGACTGTTGATACACCTCGACAACAGCAACAGATTTTTTTGCAAAAATTTTTCCTTGAGCTGTACAGGGAGACCAGACAAGAAAACAGATCAGATGAAGACAGAGGATTTGCTTAAAATAAGTCACCATAAACACAACACGATCCCACCATGTTCTCCGCATCACATTCTCACATGTGATTTTAGCCCCTCATACATATAATGAAGATCAATGCCGTGCCATACATATAACATGTATACCATTATAGTAGCACGTTATGGCGCGAAGGCCAAACAAGATTTTGGGTCGCTTAATTTTTTATCAATGATTTTAACAAAATGAGTTAATTTTAATCATTATGATAACTTTATTGATACAACAAAAAAACAGAAAACACTAATACATTCATGCAATGTAAATGCGAGCAGAGACTCTGGGAGTCAATGTTTTGTTAAAGAGGGGTTGTAAAAAAAATAATTATTCACCCACCCGCGTTTTTTATTTTTGACTTTTGATATAGCGCGAAATGGATTTAAATGTCTCGCCCTTGGACCTTTCCATCATCTGAAAAATCAGTGTTTCGCTGTTTGTCACTACAGCACCCGCCTCGCGCATGAGGTGCAATCCATTTTTGTGATTGTGTTTTGTCCTTGTGATCACAGCATCGTGGGGTACCATGACATTAAAACCGTGTTCTAATAGACCAAGCGCTGTTAAATAGATGCAGATGTGCGTCTCCATCCCGGTGAGAATGATTTGCTTATCCTGGTGTTTTCTGAGCGCCTCGAGAATTAAGGCATCCTTTGCACAGCTAAACGCGTCTTTTTCGTATTTTTGATATTTGATGGCAGAAAGGTGTTTGAGCACATCGGCGTGCGTGGGACCAAGTCCCTGGGGATACTGCTCTGTGAGGATGACCGGGAGTCCCTCGAGTTGGGCATAGAGTGAAATAAGCCCCAGATTGGCAATCACAGATTTAAGCCACCCGGCATCCATGGTGGGGCAGAGTCTTTCTTGAATATCAACAACAAGCAGCAGAGTGTTGTTCTTGGTAACCAAAAGTTTGTCTGGTGACATGAAACGCCTCCTTTTTTTTCCACCCTTAACCGAACTGACCGCAAAAAATCAAAGCTTGCTTCCAAAATTATAAATAGGTTAACAATGACCGGACCGCGGTCACTGCAGACACAGATCTGTACCCGCGGATCGGGGTGATTCCCCCACACACAGGAATACAGCGGAGGAAAAAAACGTATGAAGGCAAAACCCAAGAGACCCCTCCTCCTCCTCATCATCACCATTATCATGATTATATTCATAAGTTATTTTTTGATTGATTTGCTGCGGTGAAAAAAAAGCCTTTGCTTAAACAAAAAAACCACAATTGACCCCTCCCCCTCTTATCATATAGTCCCGCCCCATGCCCCGTTACAAGATCACACTGGCCTATCACGGCAGGGAGTATTTTGGATTTCAGGTTCAGCCTCAAAAAAAAACCATTCAGGGTGCACTCGAAGATACCTTTTTTAAAATACTGGGAGAGACCCTCAGGGTCACACCCTCCGGCAGAACCGACACCGGCGTGCACGCCAAAAAGCAGACGTGTCACCTTGACATCTTATCACAAAAGGCCATTCAAAGGGCCGATGCAGCCGATATGGTGTACAAACTCAATGCCGTTCTTCCCAACGATTGCCGCGTTATCAGCTTTAAAAAAACCAAAGACACCTTTCACGCCCAAAGACAATGCCGGCAAAAAAAATACACCTACAACATCCTTGTCTCGCGTTTTAAAAATCCCTTTCTCAATGATTTTGTGTGGTGCCTCCACACACCTCTGGATCAGCAGGCCATGAAAAAAGCCGCTGTGGCGCTCACAGGAACCCACGATTTCTCGGCCTTCTGCGCCAGCGATTCGGCCGCCAAAAATAAAACAAGAAAAATTCTTAAAATCACATTCTCAAACAGAAAACCTTCGGCCTTTCTCGCAATAAAAGGAGAAACCTATATCAGTATTACATTTACGGGCACCGGGTTTTTAAAACAAATGGTGCGCAACATGGTCGGCACACTTGTTGCGGTGGGGCAACATAAAATAAAACCGCTCGATATAAAAAAAATCCTCCATTCAAAGGACAGAAAAAAGGCCTTTGCCACAGCACCGGCAAAGGGATTGTTTCTAACAGAGGTGAACTATTGATTTTTTGTTTATTATTTTACATCTGTTGATTAAGTGGACCAAATCTGCTTTGAGTCCCCTTTTCGGTTTTTTGGTATTCAATCAGGGGATTGTTTAATGCCGCTTATTCCGCAAAATATTATCGATCAAATACTTGCCGAGACAGACATTGTGGATATCATCTCCGCTGTTGTCCATCTCAACAAAGCCGGCGCCAACTTTAAGGCGTGCTGCCCCTTTCACAACGAGAAAACACCATCATTTATGGTCAGCCCGCAAAAGCAGCTCTACCATTGCTTTGGATGCGGTGTGGGAGGCAACGCGCTGACCTTTCTGATGGAATACGAAAAACTGGATTTTGTCGAGGCTGTAACCAAGCTCGCTGCCCCATTAAATATCAAAATCGAGGCGGACAAAAACGCAAATGAGTCTCAAAGAGATGTCCTGATCAAGGTTAATACCTACGCCCACTGGTTTTTTAAGGACGAGTTTAACAAAAACATCAAGGCCAAGGAGTACATAAAGAGTAGAAACATCAGCGCAGAAACCGTTAAAACATTTGAGATGGGTTACGCACCAGATCACTTTGAAAAACTCATCGGTTTTTTAAACAAAAAAAAAGTCCCGCTTCCTGCTGCCGAAAAGGTGGGGCTGGTCAAAAAAAAGGACGGCTCTGCACCGTATGATTTTTTCAGAGACCGTCTGATTTTTCCCATTCACAATATTCGTGGCGAGATTGTGGGCTTTGGCGGCAGATCACTCTCGGCAAATGATCAGGCAAAATACATCAACTCGCCCGAAAGCCCTATTTACAACAAGGGCCGCGAGCTTTATGGCCTTTTTCATGCCAAAAGGGCGATCTCGCAGCTCAAGACCGTTGTTGTAGTCGAAGGGTACGTCGATGTCCTGTCGTGTGTTCAACAGGGGATTCCCAACGCGGTGGCCCCTTTGGGGACAAGCCTCACAGAGGACCAGGTCCGCATCATCAAACGCTTCGCCGATCACTTTATCCTTATGTTTGACGGCGATGATGCGGGCAAAAAGGCTGCCCTCAAGGGGGTTGAGACCTGTTTCACAGCGCAGGTGCATCCGAGGGTTGTCATCCTGCCCCCAGGAATGGACCCCGGTGATTTTTTAAACAATGGGCAAGACTTAACAAAACACACCTCTTTAGCCATCCATGCGATGGACTGGATCTTCTCGGCCTATCTTGACCAGTTCACAGAACAACCCACAAAAAAAGCCAACATATTAAGATCATTAATAAATTGGATAAAAAGGCTCCCGGATCAATTTGAAAGGATCGAGTACAAAAAGAGGCTCACGCGTTATTTTGATATTTCCGAACAGGAAATTGAAAAAACGCTTGAAATTGCTCAAGAATCATATAGTTTGCGCGAGTTCAAAATGGAGGATCTGTCCCTTGAGGCTTGGTTGCTGTTCCTCTATATAAATCATCCTGAAGAATTTGCCGACCAGGGTTTTGAAACACTGATTCAAAACTTTGAAAACATACAGCTTAAAGAGCTGGCACAACAATTAATAAATTTTTTAAAAAAACACGAAACATTTAATTTGTCTCTAGCGATACAGGCCATGCCTGATGCATTAAAAGGGGTGCTGAGCGGTATCATGTTCTCGGCAGGCAAAGATCAGGCGGGGTTTAGCCTGAGCGTAGAGAGTTGTATTCAAAAATATAGCCAGCAATTAAAAAAAAGAAGGTTAAAGGAAATTACAGCAAAGATACTCAAGGCAGAGGTTTCAAACGATCACAGCGTCAAACTGGATCTGCTGCGCGAAAAACAAAAATTGCTTGAGTCAGAAGGGCAGAGAAAACCCTGACACATTAAATTAACAACATTTTAAAAAGTTTTCAGAGGATTTTGATGAGTAAAAAAATAAAAAAAGCCCCAAAAGGCAAAAAAACAAAAAATTCACCCAAGACGGGAAGTGCCTTCTCAAAAAAGAACAAAGCCGGCAAACCTGCCAAAAAAGCGGGGGCCGTGTTCAAAAAGCCCGAACACAACAAGTCTTCCAAAAGTATCCCTGTAACAAAACAAACGCAAAAAGAGGCGGCACCCAAAAAAACAACAGAAAAGAGCAGAAATTTAATCCTCGTAAAAAATGATGTCGGAAACAAAAAAGCTGTGTCCGCACATGCAGAAGAAACACAAAAAACATTATCCAAAAAAGAAGGTAAGGTTAAAGAAGACAAGGGAAAGGTGGAACAGTTTGTCCCGCTCGTTCTCACCGACGAAACTCTCTCTATTCAAGAACGCGTGCAGAAAATGATCGATGTCGGCAGACAGCGCGGGTTTCTCACCTACGACGAACTCAACAAAAACATCCCCGAAAACATCACCAACGCGGCCAAGCTGGACGAGATTCTTCTGCTCATCGAAGAAGTGAACATCCAGATTGTTGAGGACCCCAGCGACTTTCAGCCCGACAAGGCAAAAAAAGTTCTGGACCTCAAACAAGACAGCAAGCCCTCACGCACCATCCAGGATCCGAAAAAGGTTATTTCAGAATACGAAACACTGGGCACCTCAAACGACCCCGTGCGCATGTATCTGCGCAAAATGGGAGAGGTCTCACTGCTCACCCGTGAGGGAGAGGTCGAAGTTGCAAAACGCATTGAGCACTGGGAGCAAAACGTCTTTGAGATCATCCTTGCCTCTTCCCTTGTCAGAAACGAAATCTACAAAATCGGAAAAAATATTCAAGAAGGTTCTGTCAGGGTCTTTTCAATCATCAAAGAACTCGACGAAGCCGAGAGCAAGGTGGCCGAAGACAGGCTTAAAATAGACGACGAGTACACCGCAAAGGTACTCAAGCTGATCAACAAGGTTAACAAGTCTTCCATCGAATACAACGCGCTGGATAAAAAAGTTAAAAGCAAAAACATAAAAGAAGAGACGCGCAGGGCGTATCTTGAAAAGAGAAATGAAGTGCAGGCCCAGATGGTAGATTGTCTGCGCGAGATTAATTTTAACCGCAGCGTGATGAACAGTTTTATCGACTGTCTTAAAAAGGTCATCGAAGAGGTGGACGATGAAGAAAAAAACATCGCTACCGGGCTGATGCACCTTGACCTTGCCCTCGAAGACATCGATGCTGTAAAAAAACTGCCTGCCAATGCCTATCTCTTAAGAAAAACCATCAAGCAGACACAAAAAACAAAAGAAGAAGTACTCAACGAGGCCGACGCTGTGGTGGGCGCGCAAAAGAAAATCAAAAAACTCGAATCAAAATACGACAGCCAGATCGAAGACATCAAAAAAACATACCGCGAACTCAAGTACGCAGAGCAAATGGTAGACAAGGCAAAGGGTGATCTTGTCGAGGCCAACTTGAGGCTGGTGGTCAGCATTGCCAAAAAATACACCAACAGGGGTTTGCAGTTTTTAGATCTCATTCAAGAAGGCAATATTGGCTTGATGAAGGCCGTCGACAAGTTCGAATACAAGCGCGGTTACAAGTTTTCCACTTATGCAACATGGTGGATCCGTCAGGCCATCACCCGTGCGATTGCCGATCAGGCCCGCACCATTCGCATCCCTGTCCACATGATTGAGACCATCAACAGGCTTGTCAGAACCACCAGACAACTCGTCCAGGAGCTTGGCCGAGAGCCAACCCCCGAAGAAATTGCCTACAAAATGGAAATGCCTGTCGAGAAAGTTCGAAAGGTCCTTAAAATTGCAAAGGAGCCCATCTCGCTCGAAACCCCCATTGGAGAAGAAGAAGACTCCTACCTCGGAGACTTTATCGAGGACAAACTCGTCATGTCGCCAAACGATGCCGCAATGAACTTTAACCTGTCAGATCAAACCAGGGATGTCCTTGAGACACTCACACCCCGCGAAGAAAAAGTCCTGCGTATGCGCTTTGGCATATCCGAAAAATCAGATCACACGCTCGAAGAGGTGGGCCGCGATTTTGACGTCACAAGGGAGCGCATCCGGCAGATAGAGGCCAAGGCCCTAAGAAAACTGCGCCACCCCAGCCGGGCCAAAAAACTCAGAAGTTTTGTTGACTGGTGATGTTTTTTTTTGTGGCATACACCCACCATAACATTTGAATAAGTGAGCATACACTATTCGGATACCCGTCCCCCAAACAATCCAACAGCCCTGTAATCATTTGTGTTTTTTATTGCCCTAAACTGGCACAGGGTTTGCTATATTTGGATTTATAAGATTATAAGAAATATGACGGTTCAATACAACGAAAGGGCTGCATCATGAAAAAAGACGCTCAAAAGGACACAAGGGAGATGGACAGAATAGAAGACTTTGCCGATTGGACCATGACGGCCCTTCAGGTGGTATCTATCGAGCCCTCTTCCGACAAGGGCAAAAACCTTTTTACGGCAATAAAGAGACTTGAGAACATGATGAGCCGGTTAAAAGATCTCGCGGACGATGACATGGCGGTTCATACAGACAACGTCGCTAGCAAAACCAGTAAAATCAACTATCACTGACGAACGAGCAGATCACCTCTTTTTCTTAAAAAAACCTCTTAAAAGATCGGCGCACTCATCCTCCAATATACCGCCGTGAATGGACAGGCAATGGTTGTTGTCTCTTAAGGTTTGCTGCCCTTTGAGGCTCGGAAAAACAGAGAGACGATCAGTCTCCCTTTTATGATCACAACACCCAAAATAGACCGTGCCCATCCTTGCCTGAAACAGGGCGCCCAGACACATGGGACAGGGTTCAATGGTCACGTACAGCGCACAGTCATTAAGCCGCCAGTTTTTTTTTGCGTGCGCGGCCCCCACGATCGCTTTTATCTCGGCGTGATTAACAGGATTGCAGTCTGATTCACAGGTATTAAATTCACCGGCAATCATCTTGTTGTTACAGATAATCACGGCCCCAACCGGAACCTCTCCCTTTGCTGCCGCCTGCCTTGCGAGATGCAGGGCCTCTGTCATGTATGTGTGATGCGCGTCATCTTTCATGTTTTGTCTATCCTCGATAAATTATACTCCGGAAACAACAGGTTCATTCTTTGAAAGGCGCAAAGAACAAGGGCGTGTGTGATTTTTTGAGTTGCAATTAATTTGGGCACATCTTTTAAATCAACAAGCTCTGTCTCTATATCTTCGGCCCTGTCAAATTTTGTTGCAGATTTTTTTTGGCAGTCTCTTGCGAGCATAAAATGACACCGATTGTCCTGCATGGCGGGATTGGGATGCACGAACCCCATGCCATCGAATGAGGCCGCATGATAGCCTGTTTCTTCGGCCATCTCCCTCAACCCCGCTTTAAGGGGATCTTCTCCCTGTTCAACAAGTCCACCGGGGATCTCCAGCGTAATGTCATCAACACCCGGCCTGTACTGCCTGATAAAAACAACCTTGTGATCCGCTGTCAATGGGATCACATTGACCCAGTCGTTACTGTGCAAAACAAAAAAATCGTAATCTATTTTTTTTTGGGAGTGGTGGCAGTGATGCCAGTATGATCTGACTATTCTGTAGTCATGAACAAATTCTTTTTTTATTGTCTGCCATTTAATAACCATGCCATCTCCTGTAAAAATGATCCCCGCAGGTGTTTTTAACCTGCAAAGCGCCTCAATCGCAACCCGAAACAACAGGGCGTACACCCCCCCATCTGGGGGTTGAATATTTTGCCTCGTTGTGTTTTACACTCCGCATGTCTTACAAACATAAAAAAATGCCCCGGTTAACCATTGCGGTTTCGGTTTTTTTGTTTTGTGCGGTCTGTCTCTCATTGCTTTTTAATAACTCCATCGCTCTTTCCCAGCAGACCGATCCACCAAAAGAAGACAAGACACCTCCCCCCGTCCTGTTCAGTGTCACCCTTAACTACGAGTTTGGAAAGGGCAAAGAGGCCTTTGATGCGGCCAAAGACCTCATCCTTAAAAATTATTATTCTTCAACACTCACAGAAGACACCCTCTATTTCGCGGCCATCAGGGGGATGTTAAGACACATCTCTCCCCCCGAAAATCCAGAACACAGCAGGCTGCTCCTGCCAGAACAGGCAAAAAAAATTGAGCAGTCTCTCTCGGGAAAAACAGTCTCCATAGGCATCACCGGCCAGCTTGATCCGCAGGACGGCAGTTACACAATCTCTGAGGTTGTTCCCGGTTCCCCCGCCGATGGGGTCCTCGATGTTTTTGACAGGATCTTAAGAATCGACGGCGAATCTCTTAAGGGCAAGCAGCAAAAAGACGCAGACGACCTGCTTGCTGGCGATGAAGGGACAAAGGTCATGCTGACAGTTGTGCGCGACATCAGGGTTTTTGACATACAAATCGAGCGCAAAGAATTTAAAGTCCCCAACATGAAGGTGTACGAATTGCCAGATCAGATTGTTGTTGTTGAAATGCAAAAAATGACCGACAAAATTTCTACGGAACTCGAGACAGAACTGGGCAAGCTCAAAAAAAGACAAATCAAAAAACTGATCATCGATTTACGCAACAACCCCGGAGGTTTGTTTAAAGAAGGGCTTGATCTCGCCGACCTGTTTTTAGACGAACGGGCTATAGAACTAAGGGTGATTGTCAATGCCGCAGATCATCAGAAGATCGTTGCAGCCACACCAAACCCCTTTGACTTTAACCTTGTCATCCTCGTCAATAAAAACACGGCATCCTCCTGCGAAATATTCACGGCGGCCCTGCAGGATCACAAAAAAGCCAAGGTCATTGGCACCAGCACATATGGAAAATCCATCATCGACTCGCTTTATAAACTCCCCAACGAGTACCGCATTCAGTTTATTTCGGGGTCCATGTATTCGCCAAACGGCAAATCGTGGTACCGCACGGGCCTGACACCCGATATAGAGGTGCAGCAGGACAGTGCCACGTACACAGATGTTGCCAAGTTGCCTCCGGCCCAAAGGCTCGAAAAAGACGCCCCGTTGCTGTCGGCCTACAATTATTTTAAAAACCCGTTACCATAAAAACAAGGGCTTTCGCGACAGACACGCATGAGCCAGCAGACAGGACAACCCAACCCATGCCCTGCCCCAAAACATCATGTTCAAGATCATAAAAAAAACAATGGCGTCCCGTCTTTTTTGGCGCGTCTTTTTGCTGCTCACCATTGCCCTTGGGCTTTATTTGATCTACCTCAACCACATCATCGTCACACGTTTTGAGAGTCGCCGGTGGAATCTGCCCAGTCGTGTGTATTCTGATTCTTTTAAAATTCACACTGGTCTTATGGTTTCGCAAAAAGAACTCATCAGCAGACTCAGCCACCTTGGCTATCGCAACATGAGCGGCTCTCCCAAGCACCACGGGGAATACAGCGTTTCGGGGACAACGCTCAACGTGTACCTTCATGATTTTGACTACCCCCACGAAAACTTCAAAGGGATCCCTGTCTCGTTTGACGTAGAGGGGGGCAGGGTCTCCGAGATCAAAGAGACAAACACCGGGGCCAACATCAAACTGATTCAGCTCGAACCCGAACTTGTGGCCTCAATATTTGATGACAAAATGGAGGACCGCACCTTTGTACCGCTTGATCAAATCCCAAGGACACTCACGCAGGCCGTGATCCTTATTGAGGACGAGCGATTTTACAATCACTTTGGCTTTGATCCCATAGGCATTGCCAGGGCGCTCCTTGCCAACATTTTTAGCGGAAAAATTGTTCAGGGCGGGTCCACGCTCACACAGCAGATGATCAAGAACTTTTTTCTGACACAGGAAAGAACATTAATCCGAAAATTCAACGAGGTCCTGATGTCCCTGATTGTTGAAACACGATATTCCAAAAACGAAATACTGGAGGTCTACCTCAATGAAATTTATTTTGGTCAAAGGGGCAATGCAAGTATTACAGGTGTTGCAGAGGCCTCGCGGTTTTATTTTTCAAAGAACGTGTCCCAGTTAACACCTGATGAATCTGCCCTGATAGCCGCCATCATTAAATCTCCCGGCATTTACTCCCCCTTTATCAACTCACAAAACGCACAGGGACGCCGCAATCTTGTTCTTAAACGGCTTTACGAGTATCACGTGTTTGACACAGAGACCTACAACAGAAGCATCCAAAGAGCGCTTCCCGCAAAGCCCGGAAAACTTTTCGAGTCGCGACCGCTGCATTTTGTTGACTTTGTTAAAAAGCAGATCAAGGAAAACTTTTCGCAGGACATCCTGCAATCCGAAGGACACAGAATCTTCACTACTCTGGACATGCATTACCAGAGGGCGGCAGAAAAGGCTGTCAACACCTGGCTTAATAAACTGGAATCCGAAAGGCCAGCTCTTAAAAAAAACACCGGACAGAACCTTTTTCTCGAAGGGGCACTGATCTCGCTGCATCCAAAGACCGGTTTTGTTCGTGCCTATGTTGGCGGTCGGGATTACACCAAAAGTCAATTTGACATTATCAGCGAGGCCTTTCGCCAGCCCGGCTCGGTGTTCAAGCCCTTTGTCTACTTGACCGCATTGGATCCAAAGCTTGTTGATCCGCCTTTTACGCCAGCGACGCTCATTGAGGACGGACCTGTTCAATATAAAACAGGGGCAGGGCCATGGACCCCGAAAAACTATGACAATAAATATCACGGCAGGGTGAGGCTGCGCGAGGCACTGGAGATGAGCTACAATGCTGCTACTGCATGGCTTGGTGATCAGGCGGGCCTTCAAAATGTTGCAGACACGGCAATCCTTGCCGGTATGAATAAAAACATCAGACCCTTTCACTCAATGGTCTTGGGCTCCTTCGAGGTCTCCCCCCTGGAACTCGCGGGGGCCTACACGGTTTTTCCAAACAACGGGACCAAATCGAGTCCTGTGGCCATCAGAAGGGTGGTCACAGCGGGTGGCGAGGTGTTGGAAAAAAAATCATTTGAGATGCAGAAGGTCTTTTCCGCTGATGTGATTTATCTTGTCAACAAAATGCTCGAAGGTGTTTTGGACAACGGCACGGCCAGATCATCAAGGGCGCAAGGCTTTGATATAAAGGCCGCCGGCAAAACCGGTACTACCACGGGCTACAAGGACGCGTGGTTTGCCGGTTATACAACAGACCTTCTTACCGTTGTTTGGGTGGGGTATCACAAAAATCAAACAACACACCTCTCAGGTGCAAGCGGTGCGCTGCCCATCTGGACAGACTACATGAAAGTGGCCACACAAAACGACACGGACAAGGCCTTTCCGTCCCCGGATAATATTGTCATCGTCCCCATCGACAGCAAGACGGGTCTTCTTTACAACAACCAATGCACGGGTCATCAGATCGACGAATACTTTATTGAGGGAACCGAGCCCGTCAAGGGGTGTCCGTAAGTTATTAACTTGCTATGACGCGGTTGAATTCCTCCATTTTGCGAGGCATGCAACCGCGCTCTGTCGACTTTGAAATTCCGATACCTTAAAACACTGCAAAACTTATGACCTCATCAGTCTCTTTACAAAACCAATCCCCGTTGCCATTTCGATCCGGCGCATCAGGATCAGTCCGTGCCACAGGGGCCGTTTGATTTTAAAAATTTTGAAGAGCAGCACAAGAAATTTTAACACCCACGCGGGATTGTTTTGCTCGGCAAAGAGGATAGAGTTGGGACGACGTGCCGCCTCTGCCCTTGCGATATTGTAAATCTCCTTGAGACTGATGGCCGCGGGTTCGTAATAAACCGGGCTTAAAAAATGATCGCTATTGCCCTGGGGTGCGTCTCTTTGCATTTTGTCGGCAAGGGGTGAGCCCTTGTAAACCCTGATCCCGACATTAATGCCCACAAGATCCCAAGCATCCACCGCCTCATCCATTGTTTTAAAGGTCTCGCGGATAGTCTCGGCCGACTCGTTTGGCCCGCCGAGCATCAAAAACCAGCACGCGGCAATCCCGTGTTTTTGAAGCAACCTGCCCGTCCGGATGACAGCCTCTCTGTCGTAACCTTTTTTAAGCCCCTCAAGTGTGATCGTGCTCCCCGACTCGGCCCCCACATCGATCTCGCGCATCCCTGCTTTTGCCATGAGTTCTACAAGTTCGTCATCGATGGCAACGGGATTGATCCCCATAGTCCTCAGTCTGACATCAAGTTTGCGCCCAATAATTGCCCGCAACACAGCCTTGGCGTGATCAAGAGGTACATTAAAGGTGCTGTCGGTAAATTCTATCGACCGCATGCCTGTTGATTTTACGATAGCCTCAATCTCTTCTGCTATGCGCTGCGGATCTTTTAAACGGTATGCAGCGCCCTCAATGCGCCGGTAACTGCAATATTCACAGACAAGCGCACAGCCGCGTTTTGTCTGCACCTGCAGGGGAGAATCAAAGCGGGCATACTTTTTTATATTGATGTAGCGATGAAGCTGTGGACCAGGAAGTGTGTTGAGATCCGCGATACGATACGGTGCGTTGTCTTCTACAATGGTGCCGTTTTGTCTTAAGACAAGGCCCTTAAGTCCGTTGAGCGGTTGATTTTTTGAAAGCCTCTCTGCAAGTTCTACAACCGCCAGCTCACCATCTCCCTGAATCGCCATCTCAAGATCAAAATAATCAAGCATCTCTGCAGCGTTGATGCCAAGCGCGGGACCGCCGAGCACGACGGGTCCCCGATAATCCTGTCGCAGCGGGCGCAGTATTTCTGTGCGAATCTCATCAAGGACAAGCTGTGATGCCGTTCCGACGCAGGTATCGAGGTTACGAATACCCACACCCACAAGATCAGGGTCAAACCCTGTAAGTGCCTTTTTTATTACATTTGCTGGATGCCGCTCAAAGCAGAGATCCGTGAACTTGATGTTGTGCCCCGCTTTTTCGAGTGCCGCGGCCACACAGCAGAGTCCAAAAGGGATCACCGGCCAAGGCTGGTGGAGACGATTTGAGTTGATGAGGAGAATTTTCATAACACTCTAACAAGTGTTTCTTTATTTTGAACCGGCTCGCGCTGTCAAATTTTTACCAACCTGGTAATTAAAAGTCCCCCTTAACACTCATCCGGCATCATCATAAACACATCTGAAAAATCTGTTGGTGTCTCTGTGCTGTAGGCATCACCCGCCTCGATAGTATCACAACTCACCTCGCTGATGGCCTGAGTGCAATAAGATATCTCCGCCCCGCTTGTCTCGATCCCGCTTGCGTCTATGGCATCCTGCACATCGTCAAAGGAAGAGTAGGTGTCTGTGTCCACACCAAATTCTGTCAGGAGCCCCTGATCGGTCTCAAGACTTGTCACACACGCATTTGTGTCCGTCAGGTTGTAACAATTGGACAGTACCTCGCAGATACTTTGCAAAATATCAGTGGTACTTGCAGTTTCCGCGATCATCGGTGCAGATTCTTCGTCTGGATCGTAGAACACGGAAGCATCGGCTGGATTGCCGTCGAAGATACCAGTGCCGTCACCTGTGTTGTTATCGCCCCCGGAGGTCTGGGTATCTCCATACCCTGTTGTGTTATCGGGATTGCAGGTTTCTGTAACGCCGCAGGCATCCCCACAATGAATGTTTAAGAGGCAAACCAGTATCAAGACAAAAAAAACAGTGGTGTGTTGCATAAACTTATTCATGGTCGTCTTCCTTTTTTACAGCAAGGGGAAAAACCTGAAAATTAACCTGCACGATATCATCGATGTTTTTATCCTCTTTGACAACGGCAATGATCTCTTTGCGAAACTCGTGAACCATGGCCTTAATTTTTTTAAAGGTCTCACGGCCCACACCCATGGTGAGAGAGGAGATATCCCTGTCCTTGGCCTCGAAACGGTCGAGGGCCTCGGCCCCCATTTGAATCATGTGCCTGTGGTAGTTGACAACAGCTTGACTGGCGACGTCCTCACCGGTGGTAATTGCAAAATCTGTCTGTGTGAGTGAACCGTTTGCTGTTTCTTCGACAAGACCCAGCTTTAAAAGCGTTTTAATGCCATCCTTAACCTGCGCCTCTGACAGTTCTGGCGTGAACTGGCGGGCGATCCACTTTGGGTCGATTTTAAAGTCGGATCGCCCGACCAGTTCTCTCATGGGGATGAGATACCAGTTACTGTAATAATCGTACTGCGCCTGTGTGAGAGGCTTAAGCGTTTTGTAGACCCGACCTTTTAAAATCTGTCTTGTGTAAAAATCCCTTTCTTCTGCCGTGTCGGCCTGATTCATCATGACCAAAAGGCGAAAAAAACGGGCCTCTTTAATGTTGAGTTTAAGGGCCTTGATGAATTTGTTGATCGCCCCACCACTTAAATTACGGTCTCCATCCATGATGAGCTTAAAATAATTGGGGGATGTAAAACCCGCCATCTTGGAAAAATACCGGTAAGAAAAAAACGGCGTGGTCTCTTTTTTGTACTCGTAAAGGTCCCTAAGAAATTTACGGTAATCAGTGTATTCAAAGATGACTGGCTGGTCTTGGTTGGTCATGGTATTAATAAACGCCTGTATTTTTTGCGTCCTTTGATTCTATTTATACCATAATTATCGACCTTAAGACAAGGGCGTTGCTTGATAAATGTATTCATTTAGTATTCACTTTAATCATACAAGACATTGTAACTTATTAATAATATTTGTCATTTATAATTTATTGACTTGTTTATAATCTAAATCATGATAAACGCAGTATGCTCTTCCCGCATTTAAAAGACACGCTTTGTTTTAGGGGGCAATCTCCAAAAATTGATCATATCTTCCTGTTAATATATTGATGCCTTGTGTGCGAAACAAAACAAACGGACATTTTTTCTGACAAAACATCTTCGGACATTTCTGCGGAGGAACTGCATCGCCTTACTGTCGAGGTGGCTACTCAAATCGATCGCAAAGAGTGGCAAACAGCCGAACCCCTCTGCCAGCGTATTCTCGAACTCTGCTATCATCATTATCCCGCCATCTATCTTATGGCCTGCATTCACGAACAACAAGGTCGTGTAGAACAGGCCTTGAAAGGCTTTGCCACAGCCCTTGCCATGAAACTCTGGGAAGAAAAACCCTTTCAGCGATTCTGCCGCCTCGCAGAAAAGCACAACAAACTGTCCCACTTTACTTCCCAGGCCGAGATAGTCTTGACGACTCAGGGACCTTTTCAAACCCAGTCTTTTCACGGACACACCCTGAAAACAAAAGCACTGGGGGGAACCGAATCGGCGCTTATTTATATGGCAAGAGAGTTGGCGCGTTTAGAAAAAAAGGTTGAGGTCTACTGCACGTGTCATGAACCCGGTGTCTACGATGGTGTGATCTACCGCAACAACATCGATTTTGGTATTGTAAATCGTTTGTCAAAGCCTCCGGTTGTTGTTGCCTGTCGAAACGACCATTACCTTCAAAACTGTACACGGGCGACACAGCGTTGGTTATGGATTCATGACCGTGCCACGGGTGTATTTAACCATCTTGGAGACGAGAGCCCCTTGCTCAATCACAGTCGTTTCGAGCATGTTTTTTGCCTGAGCCAGTACCAGAAAAACGACTGGATGCGCGCTTATGCAATGCCCGAAAACAAGTTTGTGTGTACATCCAACGGCTTTGATCCCGAAATTTTTTTTCCCGGTCCTCAACAAAGACCTCTCAGCCTGATCTACACAAGCCGCCCCCATCGCGGCTTAAGAACAGCGCTAGATTGCGTGGAGCGTCTCCGCACAAAATACCCAAACCTTGTTTTAAAAGTGTGTACCTACACGTACGAAAAATCCCTCGCAGAAGACGACGAGTGGAAACCTTTTCTTGAAGACTTAAAAAAACCATGGGTTGTTTCTCTTGGCACCCTGACCAAGGCGGAGCTTGCCCACGAACTCAGACACAGCAGTCTGCTCTTGTATCCCAACACCTCATTGGCAGAGACATCCTGCATTGCGGCAATTGAGGCCATGGCCTGCGGTTGTCCTGTGATCACAAGCGACAATGGGGCATTGCCAGAGACGGTCCCCCATCGTGTGGGTGGTCTCGTGGTGCGATTTACAGACAACAGGGAAGAGCTTACTCAGGCGCTCTGCGAGGCCGTGACCACATTGTTTCAGGACGACCCCTTCATGGATGTTTTAAGGCAATCAGCTGTCAGGCACGTGCAGGCTTGTTACCCCTGGGGGCATGTGGCCAGGCAGTGGTTGGCATTGTTTGAACAAGAGGCACAAGGCGTGCCACTTTGATGTTGCCGGTCAAATCAAGATTTCCCGACACACTCTATTGGTTGGCGCAGGCCCCGCCAGACCATACGCAGTAATCTGATAAAGTATTACAAAGCCCCATGTCCAAAACGCTCGAACACGCAGTCACCGTTCCGGAACAGGTTGTACCCGTCCATGTACACGCGCCAGCCGAAAAATTTTCGCAACAAGATGCGGTATCTCCGCCACCGAGCTCACTACATAACATGGCGCAGGGCTGTCCATCATCATCATCATCATCATCACCATCATCATCACCATCACCGCCCCCTCCTGACGAACTGGTGCAGGTAAGTTCGCTGATGCCAAAGTTTTCTGTGCTTAAGGATGAAAAATCAGAAATGCTCGTCCCGTTGATACAAGCCGTACCAGATGGGTTCACCCCCTCGGACAGCTCTGTAAAGTTACCTGACAAATGCGTGAGACCCATTGTGTAATCCTGCCCCTCAAATGTAACTGTGAGCCCTGTACAGGTCTCCGCCGAGGAACAGTCAATCAACGCGGTGGGGGTGCCAGCGACAGCTTGAGCAGTCACGTCACACACAATCGTGCCAGAAAGCGTTCCCTCATAGGTACAGTTTGTTCCCTCACTGGATTGCTCACTCTCAACCTCTGCAGCGCAATTATTAAGCGTAAGAGTCATCGTGAGGTCCGCACTGAAGTTGTTTGTGTCTGTGAAGTTATAGGTCCCCGCAACAGCCGCCGTGATGTCCCCATCCTGACAGTCGAGCTCGTATGTATCGTTTAGCGTCTCTGTATTCATTGGCACCACCTTGACCAGAGAGAGCGCATCAAGCTCCTGTCCCAAATATTGAAAAGTGCTTCCCATTGCTGCATAAAACGCATCGCCGCTCAGTGACAAGACCTGCGCATTCACCGCTGTTTCTCCAGAGCCATCGGTTGTGCCCCCGTTGTTCTGGTCATCACCCTCACCAAGCCCCGAACAACCCTGCAGAATCACGAGAGAGACCATTGATATAATACAGACAATGAGTATAAATACCTTTGTTTTTGAATCGGTAAATCT
>JADGCS010000089.1 GCA_015228875.1 Deltaproteobacteria bacterium
CACCTCAACCGCTCCCGATGCCGCAATCAAATGACCGATCATGGATTTTGTGGCATTGACCGTGAGGTCATCCGCATGACCGCCAAACACTGTCCGGATAGCGCAAGTTTCCACAGGGTCATTTTTGGGGGTTGACGTGCCATGGGCACTGACATGCACAATGGACTGCGGTGTGATCCCGGCAGAGTAAATGGCGCGCCTCATGGCGAGAACCGCTCCGCTGCCCATGGGATCGGGTTCGCTGATGCCGTAAGCATCCATGGCGTTCCCGTAACCCGCAATCTCCGCAAAGACGGGAGCCCCCCTTTTGGCGGCACTTTCCAGACTTTCAAGAACAAACACAGCAGCCCCTTCGCCCAGCAAAAAACCATCACGATCCCTGTCAAAGGGTCTGGAGGCCACTTTGGGGGTTTTGTTTTTTGTGGTCATCGCCTGAATACGACAGAAGCCACCCACACCCATCGGGTTGATCATCGCATCCGTGCCGCCCGCAAGGGCGTACGCCACATCACCCCCACGCACCCTCATGAAGGCCCTGCCAATCGCATCGGTGGATGCCGCGCACGCAGAGACATGAACCTGCGGCGGCCATGTCAGATCATGTTCAAGACTGATCTTGTGCACACTGATGTCCGATGGAGTCTGAATAAAGCACAACGGGTGGCACGTGTCTGATGCAGGCAGTGTCTGATTTTTACGATAGGTCAACATGTCCGGCATTGAAAACAGTTCGAGCCCGGTCCCCAGACTTAAAAAACAGGGCGCCTTGTCATAAAATTTTTTTAATGTCATGCCCGTTCTTTGAGAATCCATAACAGCATCACGCGCAGACGCAACGGCAAACAACACCTTGCGGTCTTTAAAGTCTGTTTTAAATCTGGCATCATTAACCTCTGCCGCGATTGTTGTTGGAAAAGAAGCGGGGTCAAAGAGTGTGATCGGGGCTGCCGCAGATTCGCCAGACAAAAGCCGCTCGCCAAACTCCTGAAGTCTGCACCCCAACGGAGTCACAAGCCCCATACCTGTAATCACGACACGTCTCTTCATGTGATCTCCCATTCGCTCAGAGCGCACACCCCGTCAACGGTTGTCACTTTGTGCCTTAATAAACCGCCACATCCGCTGTTTATGGCGCTCTCAAGACGCACCGGCAACAGCGCTGCACCCGGATACCCTCCCGTCCATACACTCTCGATAGCGTCTACGTTCGTCAGACTCTCCCGATAGTCATGCATCCGCACAAGCGGGTCATGCGGTATGTATTCAAGATGAAGGGCCTTAAGGGCAACCCTGACAGAAGCCCCCCTTTGTTCTGCATGGCTTGATGTTTCGAGCACGATAAAACCTGCCGCGTCCACTGGTTTTAAACCAGACAATTCAGGGACTCTTTTATAAAAAAGATCTACAAGAAGATTTTTTTGATGAGCCACACCGCCCACCAGCGCAATCTCGACCTCACCGGCCTCAAGGGCCCTCACCGCCTCAAGAAGCGCGAGATAAAATTGCCCCGGCCCCGGATACGAAATAAAATAGGGACCTGTGATGCCATAATTGACACTGATGTGAAAGAGCGGCATGTTGGGCAGACATCTGAAAGTCAAAAAAGGGTGCATGGATGAAAAACCGTCCGTGGACAACTTCTTCATCGAAAACACGCCCGCTTCTTCGCTGTTTGCTGCAAGAATATTAAAATCCTCTTCTTCGAAGGGGATGTATCCTACCGCAAGATAAATCCCGGTTTGATGTTTAAGGCTTTCCTCATCGATACCTGATGCTTCAATAGCCCTCCCCGCCGCTACCAGCGCGAGTTCATCCTGCCTGCCCATAAATTTTTTCATTTTTTTGTTCTTTAAAAAATCGCGCAGCGGGATGGATGGGGACTGTGATTCCGGAGAATCCTTAAAGACCGCGGGCACCACGGAGCCAAGGCCCGTCACAGCTATAGCTGCACCCTTTAGATGAGGGGAAAGTTGAGATCCAGACCCTTGGTCCATATTTTGTATACCTCTCTTCTCTTTTCGTGCAACAACGGGGCCTCAACTGATTTTAATACAAAGTGCAGTCGGGCTGTCGCCACCTTTTTCGCAGCAACATGACATTCACAGGCGATCTGCGCGGCATCCGCAAGGGTTGAATCCAGTGTCGCCGTCATGATGATCTGGTCACCAGGTTCAACAGGTAAATAAAATTTTGCCCTGTCAATCTGAACCAGCATGGCCCTTTTGACCTGTTCACCCGTATGGTTGTTTGATATCTCCACAAGAAAACCGCCAAGCTGCGCCATCGCCTCGGTGAGCATGCAGCCCGGATAAACGGGGATCTCGGGAAAGTGATCGTTAAAAACATCATCACTGAAGCTGATGTTTTTAACAGCAACAGCGCTTTTTTTTGGGATCACCCCGGTGATCCTGTCTATCAGATAGTAACGCATCTTGACCTCATATAAATTTGGGATCCTGATGACGGTACAGCACATTGTAAGAACAGGTCGGTATCAAGTGGCCCTCTCCGTCAGGCACCATCACAGGACACAGTCTGACTCGCTGCACATCAAAGGTCTCATCATCCATGTGCGAATGAATGTAAATGGTTTTTGCCGCCCCCTCTGCAATCTGCTGCTGCGCTGCGTACGAAATCGGCCGTGCCGGAAACATGTCCAGAAGGAGTTTTTTTACGGCCTTCAAAACCCTTGTTGACAAATCACCGGGGAGATTTTTGCTCCAGAGATCCATCATCACATCCTGCATCACCCTTTCCATCACCTGTCCAGGTTCCATATACAGCCCTGCACTTAACAGCGTCCGGATGTTTTCATCACTCATTATTCGCGTAAAGGGGATATAATGATCGTCGTCGAGTCTCATCAAATAACAGGTTTGATAACACAGGGGGTGAGCGAGTGGTGACGGCACAAAATCAGATTGCTTGATCAATCCCTGCGACAGTTGCTCCAATTTTTTTATCACATCCGGAACAGTGGTCCGCGTGCCCGCAAACGCAAGCCCGCCCTGCCCTGTAAAGGCCATGGTGTGGATTTCGAGGCTTCTTACAAAAGATTTTTTGAGACAATCCAGAAACAACCCCAGTTCGTCATCGTTAATTCCCTTGTTAATCACAGGGATCAGTGTGGTGTCCAGTTGATACTGCCCCAGAAGATCAAGAATTTTTAATTTTTTTTCAAGCAGATCACTGCCACACATTTTAAGCCAAACCTCTTTGGTGAATGAATGAAAAGAGAGGACAACGCGCGCACGGTACAAAGCAAGTTCCTCAAGCAGTTTTTTATTTTCCAGAAAACCAAGACCGTGCGTGCTGACCGTGATTCTGTGAATCCCCTCAGCAGCACAAAGTTTGATCATTTGTAAAAAATTAGGATGATCAGTCGGTTCACCGCCGGTAAAATTGATGATGCGGTTCTCCGGATCGGCGCACCTGATCACCTTTAAGATACGACGAAATTCTTCCATGGGCATGTAATAGGGCTGATCATTTTTATTGTGTGTGTAACAAATCGCGCATTTCATCTGACACGCGCTTGTGACAGGGATCACGGGCAAAAAAAGGCCCTGCCCGTGTTGCGAACACAGACCGCAATCATGCGGACAGCCCTGCCGGGATGGCATGGCCGCCGCGAATGTGTTGCCGGCCTTGTGAGCCCACCTGATCACTGATTCATACCAGTCTTTATCGGAGGCAAGCAGGACCTCCTGTTCACCATGCTCCGGGCATTTTTTTTGCATAAAAACATCCTGGCCGCGGCTAAAAATGACAGCCCCGATATTTTTTTTGCACTGCGAACACAGACTCTGGGTATGAAATGTTTGCACTCTCTTATAACCTCACTCTGAACACAAGTTCCTAACTTGACTTTGACGCGGTTGAATTCCTCCATTTTGCGAGGAATGCATCCGCGCTCTGTCGACTTTGAAATTCATAACCCGCATAAAGCGGAAAACACTACGCGGGCGGACACCATGCAAAAATTGATGCCGAAACGCGTCGAAAAAACCTTCCAAGGTTCTATACATGAACAGTATCACGATCAAAATCCCCCGTCGATCAGCACTGTCTGTCCACTCATGTAACTGTTAAAATCAGACACCATAAAGGCAGCAAACCGCGCCACTTCTTCAAAAGTGCCGCGCCTTTTAAGGGCGACGTGTTTTAAAAAATCCTTTAAGCGGTGTTCGGGCAGGTGACCCCCGACACCGCCGTCAAGCAGACCGGGGGCCAGGCAGTTAACACGTATGGCGTAACGCCCGACCTCCTTTGCCAGTGACGCTGTGAGACCCGTAAGCGCGGCCTTGCTCGCTGCATAATGAACAGGGCTCTCAATAACCTTCATGCCGGCCAGAGAACCTATATTTAATATCGCACCCTGTTTTCTTCTGATCATCCCCCGTAAAAAAGCCTTGATCGAAAGAAAGACACCCTTCACATTGGTATGTATCACCTGATCCCAGTCTTCCTGATCCATCAGCGCCACAGGCAGGACCTGTGAAATACCGGCGTTGTTGATCAGGATGTCAATCCCGCCCCATTGTCCTTCTATCTGTGCCACTGTTTTTTCCATCGCATTTAAGTCAAGCACAGAGACCTGACTGGCCATAGCCTCGGCACCCTGATGATGCAGCAATGACAACGTCTCCGCGGCGCCCTGTTGATCCTTTAAAAAACTAAAGGCCACATGAGCCCCCTGTCCCGCGCACTCAAGACAAATGGCCCTGCCCAGCCCGCGCGACCCCCCCGTAACAAAGACCCTTCTCCCTTGTAATAAATTTTTGTTGATCATAACGCCGTCCCGCGACAGAACATGTTATAAGAACACGCCGGCATCACACGACCGTCATTTAAGGGATAATGATGACAACATTTGACAAGGCGTTCCAGATCAAAATCGTGGCGATCCATGTAATGATGGATAAAAACAGTCTTCGCCTTTCGCTCTGTGACGCGCATGAGTTCATCCCTCGTGATCGTCTTTGGGGGATACATCTCCAAGAGTGCCTTTTTGAGCGCTTTTAAAACCTTCTGGTTGTCGGGAATCTCGCCTTTTGCGCTCCACAGATCATCTATCGCCGTTTTGATCGCATTTTCGGTATGGGTATCCGAGCCAAGCATCGCCGACTGCTCAAAGAGATGAAGGTATTTGTTCATGTCAAGAAATCTGGGAAACGGGATATAAGAACCATCATCCAGTTTTAACAGGTAGGTCAGGGTCACACACAGGGGATGGGGACAGGGGAGTGGAAAAAAATCGCCTGCCGTCAAAAGCCCCCCGGTCTGTTCCTCCAGAATTTTCAAGACCCCGGGGATGGTCAGCCTGTTGAGCGGATCGTGGGGAAACTTTGCCCCGCCCCTGCCGGAATAAGAAACGGGCTGAATCATCAGCGACAGGATATGATCATGTGCGAGCAGAAGATCGATCGCCTTTTTTATTTCACCCTCATTAATACCACGCACAGCAACAAAGATAATCTGCGTGGACACATCATACTCTGCAAGAGAGGCCAAAGCCTTTTCTTTGATCCCGCAAAGAGCTCTGCCACGAATCTTTTGATGAACAGCATCATCAAAACCGTCTGTCTGCAATACAACGTACACATTTCTTTTTTTAAGTTCTTCACAGAGTTTTTTTGAATGGGCAAGTTCGATCCCGTTTGTAACGACAGAGACACGGCCTATTTCGGCGCGGTCCTTTGCCAGATCAACCAGCTTTAAAAACTCGGGGTGTCTTGTGGGTTCGCCGCCACTGAGGGTGATGGTCTCCAGATACCCCTCCTGCTCAATCAGGCGGTCGATGATTTTTTTAAATTCACTAAGCGTCATGTGCCGACTGTTTTTATTATCGGCAATACAGACAGGACAACTCAAATTGCAGTGATCGGTGATCTCGATGATGGGTAGACATGTGTGCTGTTGATGAGAAGGACACAACCCGCAGTCATGCGGGCAACCCTTGTTGGCCGCTGTTTGAAATTTGAGAGGGACACTCCCCGGTCTGACATAACGCCACGCCTTTTGATAGGACGCGGCATCCTCACTGACAAGCGCCTTCGATGCGCCGTGATCGGGACACGTTTTTAAAAAATAAACCCTGCCAGACTCCATCACAACCCTGGTATGCACGAGCTGCAGGCACTCCGGACATGTAGACTGGGTGAGTCTTAAAAATGTATAGGGTCTGTTTTCGCGTTCGGGCATTTGACAGCATGACATCTTGTTTCTCCAACTCTATTTACAATCCACCATCAAGCAGTATGGTCTGGCCGGTCATATACGTGTTCTCGAGGGCAAGCCAGCTCATAAAACGCGCGATATCCTCTGCGGTGCCAAGCCTCCCCAGAGCGCAGTGTTTGAGATACTCTTTTTTGAGGTCGTCATGCACCTGACAGCTTGCCCCCTGTTCCAGAATACCCGGTGCTACAAGATTGACGCAGATATGACGCTCACCCAGCGTCTTTGAAAGGACTTCAACCAGAGACTTAAGCGCCCCCTTGGACGCGGCGTAGGCCACAGGCGCTGGCACAGGCTTTGCCGCGTTTAACGAACCCAGAAGAACGAGATTAAACGGCCCCTCACCCTGCATCTGTTTGACTACGGTCTGACAGACAGCAAAGACGCTTTTTGTGTTTACATTAAACTCATCATCCCAGGTCGCTGCATCAAGACCTGTAAATTGATCCAGCATATATTGTGCCTGGTTGACAAAATCTGTTGTTCCTCCCCTGCTCCCCGCGCAGTGAATCAGGGCATCAACGCCATCAAGATCAGTAATGATGCGGCTCACCACACGATGAATCTCCGGTATATTGCCAAGTTCAAGTGGATACCCGCGACAATCAGAAAATTCCGCCGACAACGCTGCGGCCCGCTCTCTGTTTTGATAATAGGTAAAACCAACAGCAGCCCCGTTTGCTGCAAGGGTGCGGCAGACCTCATATCCCACATAACCGCTCCCCCCGATCACAAGACATTTTTTTAAGTTTGTGGTCATGCGTCAGTTAAACCTCGGGTCTTTTTTTCTGTAATAGGAATAATAGGCACAGGTGGGGATAATCCTGTTGTCGGGAAGCAGATGCTGACAGACGCACTTACTGAGCCTTGAGGTATCGAAGTTGTATTTATCCATCAGTTGATACAGATAAATCCCCTTGATGCGTTCTTCTGCAAGACGGATGCGTTCGGCATTGCTGATGGTCTTTCCATCAGGAAAAAGTGTTTGCATCAGACGTTTAAATTTTTGCAGTAATTTTTCTCCGTCTGCAAATTTTTTGGGATGGGCATAAATATGATCGATGATATGTGTGAACAGGGTCTCCAGTTCAAAAGTAAGGTCCCCCAGATTTTTGTTTTTTGTCTGTTTGATGACCTCGTTCATATCGCCCAAAGGATACAACGCGGTGATCTCGCCTTCATCGACAAGATAATAGGCCAGTGTAACACACGCCGGGTTGGAAAACGCGAGAGGCAGAAAGTCCGTTTTTTTGATCAGACCCTGAGTGGTCAGCTCCATGGCCTCGATGGCACCCAGGGCAGTGAGTCTCTTGACAGGACTCTGCCCCTGATAATGCGACCCATGACTGCCGGTATAACACATCATCGTCAACATGACAGTTCTGATTGCCGGTGACATGATGAGAAGATTTTTGACCATCTCTCCGAGTTCAGGCTCGTTGAGTCCCTTGACAGCCACAACAGAAGGCACAACCGGGATACCCCATTTTAAGAGCCTCGTAAGGGCTTTCATTTGAAACTCGTGAGTCACCCCCCTGACGAGTTTTGCCTGTGTCCCGTCAAAGTGCAGTGTGATATAAATATTGTTGTAAGTTGCCAGTCTGTCGAGAAAGGCATCGTCCGTGCAGATTCTGATGCCGTTGGAATTAATCGCAACTCTCCCCACTTCGGGACGCTTAAGACAATCGAGGATACCAAACAGTTCGGGGTGAATGGTTGGTTCCCCGCCAGACAGGGTGACAAAACCAACAGTATCCTGCAGGGTCAGCAGGTTTTCGATCATGCCGTGCACTTCTTTTGCCGACAATGAAAATGTTTTTTTGTTATCGGCAAGGCACACGGGACAACTGGCATTACACTCGTTTGATATTTCTATTGTTGCGGTACCGGCAATCTGTTGATGAGCCTGACACAGACCGCAGTCATCAGGACAACCATTAACAATTTTATTTTTAAGGTTTTTGGGAGGAGTGGGGTCGACATTAAAATCGGGAAGACGGTCGTACCACCCGCTGTCCGAGCAGATGAGTCCCTCATGATAACCATGATGGGGGCACTCACGCCCCACAAAGACGCCACCTTGTCGTGCAAAAACAGCCGCTGGCAACAGGGTCTCGCACTCGGGACACAGTGATTTTGTGCGATAATAGATTTTATCTTCATGCTCGGAAATCTTTTGGTGTGGCATTCGCCCTCCTTATGTTTGCACTATGTTTGCACTGTCCAATACACCCTAACCCTATCGCATACAACCTTATTTCGGGAACGAAAAATTATCTAATTGATTTTGCCTGGTTAGAATGTATCATGCAACCGACATGCCTTTGGGAGATATCAACACACACAGTGCCGACAAGATGCCAGCCGTGGCAAAAAAAATCGGGGCCCAGATCATCAATTACGATCTCAGAGAATTTATTCCTGCAGAAAAAGGTATAAGACACAACGAAATCATGCAGAGGGTTTTTAATGCAAAGCCCTTAAACGTCTGGCAGGGATCAGTCTGTCACAATCAATTTATCGGGATCGAAAATGCCATTGACCAGATCTATAAAAAAAAACTGGCGCAGTTTTTCCTGCCACTTATGCCTGTCATTGCTGTCACACCCAAGGGGTTAAAAAGATCTCAGGCAAAAAAGTTTTATCTGGACTACGATTACAGTATAGGGGTCGAGGCATGCCTGATGCCGTCCTACTTTATCAAGATATACTCTGACGGGTTGTTTACTTGTGAGTACCGAGTTCTCAGCTGTTTTAGTGCCTGTCGGGGAACATCGTGTTACGTCATTGCGAGGAGCGAAGCGACGCGGCAATCCAGTTATAACATTTTGACTTCACTGGATCGCCCCTCCTGAGGCGGTCACAGCACGCTTCGCTCGCGATGACGACTCGTTCATTTTTGACCAGATCGAGAGTTTCCCGACAAACACTATTTTAGCCCCGCCGATTCTTTTTTGACAAGCTCCATTTTCAGGCAGGATTTTTCAATCGAAAGTTTGATCAGTTTGTCAGCGAGCTTTTTGTATTTTTTGTAATTCACAGTTTCTGCCTTCACTTGATCAACACATTCCTCTCGAATGTATCCAGTTCGTCCCTTACCTCTGTAAGTATAACTCAACTGCCAATACGCCCCATACTTTTCCTTGGCCTTGCGCATCTGTTTCGTCAGTGAGCCCGGACGCATATCACCTATCTCGCACATTTCTTTTTTGATCGTAGCAATTTCTTGCTCGATTTTTTGTGATTTTTTATTCATAATGTGAATCACTACTATGATTCACATAAAATGCAACAAAAAAATTAATAAAAAATGGAGGCCTCATGCAAATTTGGTTAGAGTGGTGGTATGTTGTTTGTGAGTTGCGGCCCGCATGTTCAAGAACAAGAAGCTTTATCTGGCTGGTTGTAACTTTGGCTGGATTGAGTATTCGCGCCGATCTTTTGGGCGTGACCAGTATCATCCGAGCATTGGGTTTGCACGAAAAGTATTACGACAGACTACTCGACTTCTTTCATAGTTCCTCTATCAACTCAGACAAATTGGCTATTATATGGACGAGTCTTGTGTTGCGATTCTTTCCAGTTATTCCAAAAATCAACGGCAGAATTATTCTTCTTGGCGACGGTATCAAGATACCAAAGGCCGGCAAAAAAATGCCTGCCGTAAAATGTCTTCATCAGGAATCTGAAAACAATGCCAAACCCGAATACATCATGGGACATTCTTGCCAGGCCGTCTCTCTGGTGGTAGGTGCTGAGGAGAGCGCATTTGCCGTCCCTCTTTCAGCGCGTATTCACGAAGGACTGGTTTTCTCAAATCGATGCCGACGCAAACTCACCGATAAGATGGTATCTCTCGTTCAACTTGTTGAGGCGGGACTTTCATTTTATTTTGTTGGTGATGCTTATTATGCCTGTCATGTAGTGGCTTTGGGCATTATCAATATTGGTGGCCACCTCGTGAGCAGAGTCAGGTGCAACGCTGTTGCTTATGAGCCTGCGCCAAAGAGCACCACGAAGCACCGAGGCAGGCCCAAATTCTACGGAAAAAAAATCAGGTTGATGTCGCTGTTTTCCAACCCAAACAAGATGAGTAACGCAGACAGTCCTGTTTATGGTGAGAAAAACACAGTCCTGTTATATCGGTCGATGGATCTTATTTGGAAACCCCTTGGTCGGGTGGTGAGATTTGTTGCTGTGGCACATCCCGTGCGAGGCCGATGTTTGTTGATGAGCACGGATCTTACAGTCAGCGCCATAGATATTATTCGTCTCTATGGTATTCGTTTTAAAATCGAAGTGTCATTTAAGAATGCGTTGCGTGTTGTTGGGGCCTATGCTTATCATTTCTGGCTGGGCGCCATGAAGCCAATCAAGCGAGGTTCGGGCAATCAATATCTGCACTGCCAAACAGAAAAATATCGCCAAGCCGTTAAACGCAAATTTGATGCCTATCAGCGACACATTCAAATTGGACTCATCGTGCAGGGAATGCTGCAGTATTTGTCAGCAACCTACCCGCGACTGGTTTGGAAAAATTTTGGATCGTGGTTGCGGACAATTCGTCCTGGCATCCCGCCATCAGAGATGGTGACAGCCCAGGCCCTTAGAAACTGCTTTCCCGAATTTCTCTTGAGCAACGTAAAATCAGTTCCTCTCACGAAATTCATCCTCAAACGCGTTGACATAGGCAGGGCCGAGTGTCTACGGTTGACGGGATAGCGAAATATCGGTACTCACAAGTTGTTTACATACGCGTATCGATTGTACCCCTGCAGGTTCCCCGCATCGGGGATGACCGTGTCGGGCTGGATAAAGCGTCCGATCTGCGGGTTATTCAAAAAAATCTTCTAACAAAAACATAACAAAGAAATACACCAACAACAGAAGATATAATCCCAATTAATCTTATGAGTAAAAGATAACTCGGTTTGTTAATCCAAGAATGATAGCCCAAGAGATTGGTCAACTTTTGAAATCTCTCTGACCTGTTCATTGACATTATTTGAACCCGCTCTGTCCAAAACAAACAGACAATGCCATAAATTGAAGTTACTAAAATGCCAATAGATAGAATAACAAACGATACAACATTCTCATCAAAACGAAAATATTGATTCAAAGCTACAAAAACAAAGAAAAGAATAATTAAAATAATTGTAATGTATTTACTTGCTCTTTTATTTTTCATAGTCCTTTTGTCAAAAATCAATTACCCGTTGATGGTGATGAAAAATCAAATATCATCCAACTGTATTGGTAACCAATACCTATTTGAGGAGTTCCAACCCCAAGTTCAATGGCTGACGTTCCTGTATCCGGTTGTACTGTCATACCCAGAGCAGGCCAGAGAGCCGCCAACCCATTTATGCTATGCCCCTTTCTAAATTCCTCTATCTTCTCTGGTCCAGGATTTTCTAACTGATTTATAGCACCATACATGAAACTTATCGATCCTGCGGGAATTGACTTTGCTATATTAGGTCCTACTCCCAAATAAAACTTATTGTAGTAATCAACGGTTAAACTCACAGATACTCCAACTATCTCTACTGGCGTCGGGATGTTTATGGTTAAGGTCGCGTAATCAAGCCGCCGCTTTAACATCGACCACAACACTTCACCCAGTGTGTGTTCGTTTTGTTCAGAAAAGTATTCAAATTTAAAATCTATGGTGTCATTTATGCATACACCGTTCTTTCTCCCCCCCCACAATCCCCTCAACAACACTCACCCCATCTTCTAAACTATCTCTTGTCCCTCCATCGTTGTTATAATCCCAATGTACATCCGCGGTAGCCGCATTGCCGTTGACCGGGCCTCCAGAGCTTTCAAAACCAGTGTCTCCAACCGTGGGGGTCCCCATGCCTGCAGTAAAAATAATGCCGGGGTTAATCTCAATCGACGACATCCCCAAAAAATGCCCCGTCGGGTCCACGGTACTTTAACGGGTTGTTGTTTACATACGCGTATCGATTGTACCCCTGCAGGTTCCCCGCATCGGGGATGACCGTGTCAGGCTGGATAAAGCGTCCGATTTGCGGGTTGTAATAGCGGGACTTGTAATAGTAAAGACCCGAATCCGCGTCAAACTGTTGTCCGGTGTAGGCCGGTTTAAGATCAAGGTTGGGATTGAGGACAAACTTCTGCTCCCCAAAGGGGTAATACTCAATACGCTGAATAAGACTCCCCCGCGGATACACAATTCCTGCATGACGCCCGCCGTCAATCTTGCCTTCGGTGACAACGTGTGATGAACCCAGATGATCACCGTGATGATAATAAAAATAGACCGCATCCGATTCGGGCAGTAACAAGCCTGCCATGACAGGTTTTGGAAAACTAAAGCCGAGCGCAAAGATCAGGACCAGTGAAACAAGTTTAACCGCATAGTTTTGTGGAAAGGCATGAATGGTTTCTCTAAAGGTAGAAACATAATCACCCCAGTGCCTCATGACCCTGTCAATAAGGCCATGCCTGTATCTCCGCCGCACAGGTCGCATCGACATCATCAAAAACAACGCAGACGCAAACATGATAAACGGGGCCGTGGTTGCAAACCCTATCGGCATATCGATGCCATGATCTTTGAGTGCGGCACCTGTGCCAAAGAGGTCGGTGATGGCGCCTATGGCCTTGGTGACTATTTTTTTGTTATTGGCATACAGTTGTAAAACAAGCCTGCCAGCATCGATCTCGATGGCATCACCCAGATAATAGGTTGTGTAGCCCCTGTCCGCTCCGTAAGGGTCTGTGGCAATCACCTGTTTGCTCACACGATTGCCTGTGTAGTCATAATCGTAATTGATGATGACCCCATTGGTCATGGTGACCTGTATCAACTGATTTTGAGCGTTGTAGATCATCTGCCGGTAGGCGTCTGTGAGCATGTTGCCGTTATCATCGTAGGTAAAATGCTGATCACCGATTTGTGTAACCGCGTGGGGGCGCGAGGAGGTGTATTGGTAGGTGGCAGCACCAAAATTTTTTGAGTTGGTGAGAATATTGCCGTTGTCTGCGTAGGTATGCCCGTTTGTGGCAGTACTGTCCGCAAGCGTGTACGAGGTCATGCGGTTTAACGTGTCATAGCTTGCGTTTGAGAGTCCTCCTGATTCTGATGAGGAGAGATTGTCTGCCAGAGAGAGAATATTGGAGCGCGAATCAAAGGTAAACGTGCGTTGTGAATACACGGCCAGGTCTTTGGCCGTTGTCATGGTCTGCAGTCAACAACGCCGTGGAGGCCCTTGAGGGTCGCGGGCATGTGTTTATTAAACTTGATGGGGATCAGAACCACGCCATCCTCACCATTGCAGACAACGGCAAGGGCATTGATCCAAAGGTTCTCCCAAATCTTATGAAAGAAGGAGCCTCGTTTGGCAAACCAGACGGCAACGGGCTGGGGCTGTATCATGCAAAAAAAACGATGGACTCGATGGGGGGCACGATTGAAATAGGGTCTGTCAAGGGTAGGGGAACTGTGGTCAAACTACATGTTCCCTTTTCTTAAATCTTTTAATCTTCTTCCCTCCTCCTCTTAAGAACCACGGAGTGGAGCCTGAAGACGTGACCTACAATCCTGTCGTGTATTGATTCTGACATCCCCAAAAATTCTACACCAGAGATAAAAATATCATCATCGGTGGCTGTTTCTTTTTTTCTGCAGTACACTATTTTTCCGGCGGCCTTTAAAATCTCTATGCCGAGTTCAATTTGAAAATAGTGTTCGGTCCCTGTTTGAAGTTGGTAGTTAGCCTGAAAGCCAATACCGCCCGCGCTGATGTCGAAGATAAAGCTCTCAAAACCGTGTTTTTCGACGATTTGATCCCAATAGACCTGTGCCCTGCGCATGGTTTCTTCTTCTTCGCCGTAACCTTTGGGGATAGATACAGGGACGTACCTCATGGGGAGTTCGATGTGAACCCTGAAAAACTTGCGGCGCTGGATTTTTTCGGGTCTTGTCTGCGGGCTTATCAGGAGCTGGCAAGGTTGTTTGAGCTGCGCATCTTTTTTGGAAATAATGTATTCGATGTGGGAATCGTGTCGAAAGAGGGCGTTGTTGAGTTCGTATTCGACAATAATGGTTGTACCAGGCCGGATGGTGTTTTCGTCAACATCGTCGGGGAGGGGAATTATAATCCTCGCATCGGGTAGGGTCTCGGTGATGAGATCGGTGTATTTGATTTCGTCTGCCTTGCCTGGGTTGATGGCCACGCTGATCATGAGTCCTGTGGGAGGACAGTTTTTTAAAAAGGGCATAGGGGTAATCCTTGGACAAGTTACTAACTTGACTGTGACGCGGTTGAGTTCCTTCGTCATGCGAGGAATGCACCCGCGCTCTGTCGACTTTGAAATTCCTAGATATGAACTTACAGGTGTTCGTTTAATCTGTAGTTGGGAGATTCTTTGGTCACGTAGACATCGTGCACATGGGACTCCCTGACACCCGCCTGGGTGATTTGAACAAACTTTGCCTTTTTTTGCAATTCTTTGATTGTCTTTGCACCCACATAACCCATGCCCGCCTTAAGCCCGCCAATAAGCTGGTAAAGGCTGTCTGAGAGACTGCCCTTGTAAGGAACCCTGCCCTCAATGCCTTCGGGAACAAGTTTTTTTGTCTCGGTGACATCTTCTTGAAAATATCTGTCCTTTGATCCATCGCGCATGGCGCCAAGCGACCCCATACCACGGTACAGTTTGTAGGATCTCCCCTGATAAAGTATGGTCTCGCCGGGCGTTTCATCTGTGCCGGCAAACATGGACCCTATCATGACGGTCTGGGCACCCATGGCCAGCGCCTTGACCATATCACCGGAATACTTGATGCCGCCGTCTGAAATAACAGGGATACCGGCTTTTGATGCGGCCTTGACGCAGGCCCTAAGCGCATGAACCTGAGGGACACAAACACCAGAGACAATGCGGGTGGTGCAGATGGAGCCGGGACCAATACCCACCTTGATGGCATCTGCCCCTGCCCTGATGAGCGCCTTTGCAGCCTGCATTGTTGCAATGTTTCCGGCGATGATTTGCAATCCCTTAAATTTTTTTCTGATGGTTCTGACTGTTTCTAAAACCATTTCGGAATGTCCGTGCGCGGTGTCGACAACCAGGGCATCGACGCCGGCCTCGTACAGGGCGCCGGCGCGTTTAAGGCCGTCGGGGCCAACGGATGTCGCTGCGGCAACAATGAGACGGCCCCATTTGTCTTTGGCGGCAAGTGGGTAGATTGTACTTTTTTCGAGATCCCTGACGGTAATGAGTCCTTTAAGATTTTTGTTTTTATCGACAACAAGCAGTTTTTCGATACGGTGTTTTTGAAGGAGTTTTTTTGCCTCTTCTCTTGTGACACTTTCCCTGACTGTCACAAGGTTCTGCCGTGTCATGACATCCCTGATTTTAAGATTCTTGTTTTCTACAAATCTTAAGTCGCGGTTGGTGACAATGCCGACAAGCTTGTTGTTTTGCGTGACCGGAAAACCAGAGATGTTCCGCTTTTGCTTGATCTGCAAGGCTTTGCCGACAGTGTCTTCGGGAGTAAGACAAATGGGATCAATCACCATGCCCATCTCGCTGCGCTTGACCTTGTGGACCTCCGAGGCGTGTCTGTCGATGCTCATGTTTTTGTGGATGACCCCCAGACCGCCATGCTGCGCCATCACAACGGCGGTGTGGTACTCGGTGACGGTATCCATGGCTGCGGAAATAACGGGGATATTGAGCGTGATGGTCCGCGTGAGTCTGGTTTTGGTGATGACGTCTTTTGGGTGGACCTTGGAATAACCGGGTTCTAGAAGGATATCGTCAAAGGTTAAGGCCACGGGGTAGGGATGATCATACATAAAAACACCTCCTCATATCCCATGACCCAATAAAAGAAGGCGGCGCAAAGGGCAAGTTTATAGTAACTTGTCGTGATTGAAATCCCCTTGAAACATTTGCGCCAAGTTTCTATTGACGGAGAATCGTTATGACCAGGAAGCGACTCATCACCATTGCCCACAGCCCCGATTCGGACGATGCGTTTATGTTTTACGCGTTAAAGCATAAAAAGATCATGTCCCCAAATTACAAGTTTGAGATACACAGACGGGATATCGAAGAACTAAACAGGCTGGCGGTTGACTGTGTTTACGATGTGACGGCATTGTCTGTTCACGCCTATGCGTATCTTCACGACAAATACGCCCTCACATCGAGCGGCGCATCGATGGCGGAGAAAGACTATGGGCCTCTCCTGGTCTCCAAAAAAAAATACGCAAGGGCAGACCTTAAACACCTTACGGTTGCCGTTCCGGGGGAATGGACCACTGCGTTTTTGGTGCTTAAAATTATTGAGCCCGCCATCAAACACATGGCGATGCCGTTTCATCAAATATTAAGCGCGGTGTCACAAGGCTCTGCCGATGCGGGGCTTATCATTCACGAGGGGCAGTTGCAATACGAGGGGCTTGGGTTTTATAAGGTGCTGTCTCTTATCGATGAATGGAATCGCATGAGCGGTGGTCTCCCGCTGCCCCTTGGCGGGAGCGCTGTCAAGAAGGCCCTGGGCATGACGGCCGTCAGGGAGATTGCAGACCTGCAGAAAAAAAGCATTGTGTATGCAATGGATCACCCTGACGAGGCAAGAGAATATGCACGGTCCTTTAAGAGGGACCTGACCATGGCCGAGGCAGACAAGTACTTGAGCTGGTATGCCAATCAACGCTCGGTGGATATGGGGCCAGAGGGCATAAGGGCCATCGATTTTTTGTTTGAGATTGCCTTTAAAAAAGGGTTGATTCCTGCAAAGGTTTCGGTAGAAACGGTTTAACTTGATGTATAGGAATTGCAAAGTCGACAGAGCGCGGGTGCATTCCTCGCAAAATGGAGAAATTCAACCGCGTCCCCCAAGGGGATTTCCTTCGGGGCATCAAAGTCAAGTTAGTAACTTGTGAAATTTCATAACGAAGACATCCAGACAAAACCGCCCTTAAGAGACATCAAACAGTTTATTTCACCCAATCCCAGGGTGGTAAACAGCGCCGTTCTTTTTAAGGAGCACACCACCACAGACTTAAAGGCTCACGCCGAAGCGATCGTGCAGATGCAGCACAGCGCAGACACCGCGGCCTTTATTGTAGACACCACGGCCTGTCCGCATATTCGCGATGATTCTTATCTCTTGCCCCTGCGCGAAAAATTGAGCTTTCCCTTTTTAAGGCTTGAGACCATGACCGAGATCGATAACATTTTCGACACGCGGTTGATGCGTTTTGACGGACAGATTACATCACCACAACATTTCTCGGCAAAGGAGTTTTATAATCTGGTCAAGTTTGCGCAGGCGCAGGATCTTTTTATTGTCCCTGCAATTCTCGACAAAGAAGACTGGAAAAAAGTGCTCCCGGTGAGTCCAAAGATGGTTTATATTGCGGCCGACATTGGAGAGACTCTTCCACCCATGGTCAAAGAGGCCGGTATCTGGCTGATGGGCGAGGGTTCATTGAGAGAAAAATACAATCTCAAGTGTGTGGTTGAGGGTTTTTAATCTCATGAAAAACAAACCATGAAAGACACACGAATCGTACTTGATCTGGAGACAAAAAAAACATTTGATGACGTGGGCAGCCGCAAGGCCGTGGACAAGCTCGGTATCTCTGTGGTCGGGGTCTATCGCTACGAGACGGATGAATACCTGTGTTTTACCGAGCAGGAGTTTGGCCCGCTTCAAAACCTGCTCATCGATTCATCCCTGATCATTGGTTTTAACCACGTACACTTTGACCTGCCTGCTTTGCAGCCCTATCTTTCGCTCGATGTCAAAAAACTCATCTGTTTTGATCTCATGCTCGAATTTCAAAAACTGACCGGTCACCGTATTGGTCTCGATGCCGTTGCCACGGCCACATTGGGCAAGGGAAAAATAGGCTCCGGTCTTGATGCGATTCATTATTACAGGGAAGGACGCTGGGACGAACTCAAAAAATACTGCCTTGAGGATGTTAAAATTACAAAAGAAGTTTTTGAGTACGGGATCAAAAACAAAAAACTTTTATACAAGTCCAAGTTTTCTCAAAACATCAAAGAGCTCAAGGTCAACTGGTCTACCTACCATAAAATAAAAAATAAGCAGCCAGGTTCGGACGAGCCGTTGGAACCGGCGCAGTACAAGCTGTTTTAAATCTTTTCCCCAAACCGACAAAAGCGCGACAATAATAATGATCCGACTTTTTTTTGACACCAAGAAACCGTGCTATAAGAAAAACGGCAAGGCTTTGAAATGCCTCGGATTATCAATGCATGATAATTTTGCATAGATTTTATCTATGTATTAATTGCTTTATTTTCTATTTTTAAACACCACTTTCTTTTGGCATAATGGACGCATTGTCCGGTTTTTAAAAGGGACGTTTTGGTCTTTGAAAGTCAGTGGGTTTTAAAAATTAACAGGAGGGATGTTTCATGTATAGAAATGACAGATATTTTAACAAGAAGAGAAATGGCCAGCACAATTTTTATGGAGAGGAAGACGATGTCGAAATCAAAAAAGGGAGAGTCTGCAGCAGTGAGCACCAGGACGACAACTCAAGCGAAGAAGAAGATTTAAACCATGAAGACGAAGGAGGGTGAACCGTAAAGTAAAATGACATTCTTGCGAAAGCCCCCACACCGAACGACAGGTTTGGTGTGGGGGCTTTTTTTTAAGTGGCGCATAGCGCCAAACATGAAACCCTTCATGTTTGATCGCAATGCACTCCGCTTTATGCGGGTTATGGTTATGTGTTGGAAAGACACTGGGCCCGACAATGGTTTTTATCCCTTTTCTGTCTGCCTTTTTTTTATTAAAACACTACAATTTGTGGATATTTATTTCTTGAAACAACACAATTATTAAGCTACAACAAAATCGTGGCCGACTTTTATAAAAGGGATTTTACTGCAATAATAAATAGTTATATAAACGATGTGGTTTACCCAAAGCAGGTTCTGGTTGTCAGGGGGGCAAGACAGGTTGGAAAAACAACGTGCATCACAAAGGGTATCGGTTCCCGCCCCCATTTATCCCTTAATTTTGAGCGTCAACCATCCATAGCAGAAAGCGTGGACAGGTGTGAAAATTTTGAAGACTTTACAAATTACCTTAAAGAAGAACATAAGTTTATTCCCGGCAGTCAGATATTGTTTATTGACGAGTCCCAGTACAGTTTGAAGTTGAGTCGGTTTATCCGCTTCATGAAAGAAGAATGGCAGACATCCCCCGTCATCATCACGGGCTCAGTTGTCAGCGAAATGTTTACCGAGGGCCACAGGCAACCCGTGGGGCAAATCAAGCACACGTCCATGTGGCCCTTGTCATTTAAAGAATTTCTATCCGCCGCAGGACAAGATTCTCTTGTAAAGGCAATCAACACCTTTTCTTTTGACTCGTTCTCAGAGGGTCTCTTT